>NZ_JBEZIR010000231.1:0-5420 GCF_040651175.1 Kitasatospora sp. NPDC048540 | reverse complement strand
CTGCGGGAGCTGTTTCCGGATCTCGCCTCGCCGCACCGGGTCCTTGAACTGACCCTGGCGGTGGGTCTTCGGGGCAGCTGACGCGTACTTCGACCGTCCAGCACTGCGTCCGCGAGGGGGCGAGGAATCGTGCGCTCCCGGCAGCTGCACCGTGATCGCGGACCACCCGGCGCTGCGCCCCGCCCGACCATACGGCCACCGGCCGGGGCGGGGCGGGCGGTCGGTCAGGCCGGCCGGGCCCGGCGGGCCGGCCTGGTCTCGGCCAGCGCCAGGCCGGCGACCGACAGCAGCAGCACGCCGGTCCCGGCGGCGGTCGCCGCGGTGAGCCGCTCGCCGAGCAGCAGCACCGCGATCACGGTGGCGCTGACCGGCTCGATCAGGGCCACCACCGAGGCGGTGGTGGCCCGCACCACGGCCGCCCCCGCGAAGTACAGCCCGTACGCGAGCGCCGTCGGTACCGCCGCGAGGTAGGCCAGCAGCGCGAGGGTGCGCCCGAGCCCGGCCGGGTCCGGCCACAGGCCCTCCGCCGCCGCGAACGGCAGCATGCACACCGCACAGACGGTGAACGACCACAGCGTGGTCGCGTACGGGCCGTCGCCGCCGCCGCTGCGCCCGAGCCGCCGGGTGTACAGCGTGATGCAGGCGTACCCGGCGGCCGACAGCAGGGCCCAGCCGATGCCCGCCAGGTCGGCCGGGCCGCTGCCGCCGTCCCCGAGGACCAGCACCGCCAGCCCGCCGAGCGCGCCGCCGACGGCCAGCAGCCCGCTGCCGCCGAGCCGCTCACCCATGGTCAGCCGGGCCCCGGAGGCGATCATGACGGGTGCCGCGCCCAGCGTGACGACGGTGGCGACCGCCAGCCCGGTCCGCTGGACGGCGAGGAAGTACGCGGCCTGGAACAGGGTCAGCCCGAGACCGTTCACCAGGATCCGGCCGAGCCGGGCCGGGCGGGGGACACGGGGGACGCGGGGGACGCGGCCCGTCGGCACCGGCCGGCCGGCGGACCGGCGGACGGCGAGCAGCAGGGCCACCCCGCCCGCCGAACGCCAGAAGGTCAGGGCCATCGGGCCGAGGCCGCTGTGCCCGTAGAGCAGCGCGGCGGCCGCGCCGGCGGTCCCCCAGGCGGTCGCGGACAGCACGAGGTAGAGCAGGGCCCGCCCGACGGGCAGGGCACGGG
Organism: Kitasatospora sp. NPDC048540; assembly: GCF_040651175.1. NCBI lineage: Bacteria > Bacillati > Actinomycetota > Actinomycetes > Kitasatosporales > Streptomycetaceae > Kitasatospora > Kitasatospora sp. NPDC048540. Next base: position 4,246 of record NZ_JBEZIR010000231.1, on the reverse strand, counting down.
AAGCCGACATGGTGTGGTTCTCCCACCGAAGACGAAAGGGGTCGGTTGCTGGGGTCCCGTACGCGGGCGACACCGACCGGCCCGGGGCGTGATCACCCGGGAGAGGTCCTCAGTGGCCTGGCCGCCCGCTCAGGCGGCGGGAGGTGGCAGAACGGTCTGCGGCATGCCGGCCAGCCTATCGCGCCCGGTGCGACCCGGCGGGACGCCGGTGAGCGGTGACGGGATTCGCGGAGCAGGCGCGGTGGTCGGGGGCGGGCCGGGCGCGGGTCGCGGCGATCTGCGGGGGTCGGCCGGCTGGCCGCGGTGCGCGGTGCCGAGGGGGCGCCGCCTCGCCGCGGGTGCCGCGTCGGCGGTCGGGGGCGGTGGAGGTGGTCCGGGCGGTGGAGCTGGTCGGTGCCGCGCAGGTGGGCGGGGTCGGCGGGCGAGTCTTGTCAAGCTCTTGTGAAGATCGCTAGCATCCCCGCAGGTGGTCCCGGAGGGCGGTTGAGAGGGGGCGGCCGTGTCGGCGGCTTCGGCATTACCCGGACGGCAGGACGAACTCGCCGCGCTCGCACGGGCGGTGGAGCAGCTCGGTGCGGGCCGCGGCGCGGTGCTGGAGATCGCGGGCGATCCCGGCATCGGCAAGACCGCCCTGCTGAACCGGCTCGCCCGGCTGGCGGCCGACCGCGGCGCCGCCGTGCTGCGGGCCCGGGCCCGCCCCGAGGACGCGAAGCCGTACCAGCTGTTCCGCGACGCCTGGGACGGCGCCGAACCGCCCTGTCCCGGCGGGCCGTCCTGGGACTCCGCCGCCGACCGCGACCTGGTGCGGGCGCTGCGCTCGCCGGGCGGGGGGTGCGGCCCCGGAGCGGTCCTGATCCTGGACGACCTCCACCACGGCGATCCCGCCTCGATCCGGCTGGCCGAGCGGCTGGCCGGTGAGCGGCCGCCGTACCTGCTGGCGCTCGCGCACCGTCCCCGGCAGACCTCGCCCGCCCTGCTCGCCGCGCTCGACGAGGCCCAGCAGGCGGGCACCTTGCACCGGGTCGAGCCGGCGCCGCTGGACGCCGCCGCGGTCGCCGCCGTCCTCGCCGAGGCCGCCGCCGACGGGCGCGTGGCCCGCGGAGCCGAGCAGGCCGAACGGCTGCGCGCCGCCGCCGCGGGCAATCCGCGGATCCTGCGCGTCCTGCTGGCCGCCGGGGCCGACCCGGAGGTGTGGCCCGAACGCGCCGTGGGGGCCGCGGGCCCGTTGCTGCGCGCCGCCGCGCCGCTGATCGCCGAGTTCGACGCGCTCTCGGTGGCGGCGACGGAGGTACTGGCGGCCGCCGCCGTCCTCGGCGAAACGTTTCTGCTCGGTGAGCTCGCCCAGGTGGCCGGGCACCATCAGGACCGCACCGCCGAGGCGGTCGCCGAACTCACCCGCGCGGACCTGCTCAGACCCGGCGGCCCGGCGGGCGGCCTGACCTTCCGCCATCCCGTCCTCGGCCACCTGGTGCACCACCGGATCGCCCCCGGTCTGCGGCTGCACGCCCACCGCCGGGCCCTCGCCCTGCTGGAGGCCCGGCAGGCCGGGGCCGCCGCCCGGGCCCGGCACGCCGAGCACGCCCTGCTCGGCGGCGACCGGCCAAACCTGGTCGCCGTGCTCGCCGAAGGCGCCGCCGAGGTCTACGCCTCGGCCCCCGCCACCGCCGCCCGCTGGCTCGGCGCCGCGCTGGCCGCCCTTCCGGCCGCCGGGCCCGGCGCCGAACACCGGGTGGCGCTGGGCCTGGACCGCTGCCGGGCGCTCACCGCCGCGGGCCGCCTGGAGGAGGCCCGTACCCTCGCCCACGAACTCCTGCGCACACCCGGCGGCCTGCCCGAACCGCGCCGCACCGCGGCCCTGGCCGCCTGCGTCGAGGTGGAGCGCCTGCTCGGACGCTACGCCGAGGCCGACGCGATGGCCCGGACCGTCATCGACACCCTGCCCCGGCCGCTGCCTGCCCCGCTGCCTGCCGACACCGTCCAACTGGTCTTCGACCACGGCCTGGTGCACGCCCTGCGCGGCACCGCGGCCGAGGTCCGCACCCTCGCCCACGAGGCCGCCACGGCCGCCGCCGGATCCGACCCCGACGACCGGACGGCGCTGCGCGTCCTGGCCGCCTTCTGCGACAGCTACGCCGGTGACCTCACCCGGGTCGGGCCCGAGGTCGTCCGCTGCGGGCAGTTGGTCGACGCCCGGCCCGACACGGTGGCCGGCCGGGCCCCCGAGGTGCTGGCCCTGCTCGGCTGCGCGGAGCTCTACCTGGAGCGCTTCACCGACGCCCACCGCCACCTCAGCCGCGGCCTCGCCGTCGCGGGCGGCGGTGCGCAAAAGCACGTGGCGGTCAACCACCTCATCGGCCTGTCCACGCTGGAGAACTGGGCGGGCCGGCTCGACCTGGCGCAGCGGCACGCCCGGGAGGCGGAGCGGCTCGCCACCGAACTCGGCGCCCCAGACGCCGTCGGGCTGGCGATGGCGATGCGCGCCTCCGCCCTGCTCTGGACGCTGCCCGCGCGCCGCACCCCGGAGGCGGTCGCACTCGCCGAACGGGGCCTGCGGCACACCGTGCCCGGCAGCGGCTGGTGGGGCGGCTCCGCGCTCGGACTGCTGGCCCTGGCCCGGCTGGTCGGCGGGGACCCGCAGGACTGCCTGCGCACCTTGCTGGAGGGCGGCGGCGAGGACCTCGCGCTGCTCCAACCGGCTTCCCGCCCTTCGCTGTTGGCCCTGATGACGACGGCAGCGGTGCACGGCGGCGACCTCGACCTCGCCCGGCGCAGCGCCCGCGCCGCCGACGCCGCCGCCGGCGGGCTGGGCCGGCCGGCCTTCCAGCAGGCCCAGGCCGACCGTGCGGGCGCCGCGCTCGCCGCGGCCGAGGGCGACCACGGGCGCTCGGCGGAGCTGGCGACCGCGGCGGCAGGCGCGTTCCGCGCGCTGCGGATGCCGGTCCTGCACGCGTGGACGGTGCTGGCCGCCACTCCGGCGGCGGCCCGGGCGCACGGCCCGGCGGCGGCGCTCGCCCCGCTCGACGACGCGATCGAGGGGGCGCGGCGGTGCGGGGCGCTGCGGCTGTGCGAGGACGGCGCCAGGATGCGCGCGGCACTGGTTGCGGCCGGGCCGCCCGGCTCGTCCGCCCCGGGCCCGGTCGCCGCTCTGAGTGCGCGCGAACGCGAGGTGGCCGAACTCGCCGCGGCCGGGCTCCCCAGCCGGCTGATCGCCGAGCGGCTGGTCCTCAGCCCGCGGACGGTCGACACCCACCTCGGCAGCGCCTACCGAAAACTCGGCGTGGGCTCCCGGCTCGCGCTGGCCCGGCTCCTGCACCGACCGTCCGGCGCGGGGTGACGGCGCGGGCCGTTCCCGCAGCGCTGCGACGTTCCGTCGGGCGTTCACGTCGGCGGGTACGGCCCGGAGTTCGGCAGTCCGGTTGCGTAGGTCTACGGATGTCGGGGGAGCGGAGCCGCGGCGAGACTCGTCCGCGGCGGGGCGGCCCCCGGGCCGCGACCCCCGCACCCTCGCACCTCTACCGTGGAGTCACCCATGCAGCTCAGGAAGGCCTTCGGCGCCGTCGCCCTCGGGGTCACCGTGCTCACCGCCGTCCCGGCGATCGCCCTGCCGCAGGCGGCCTTCGCCAGCGACTGCTACACGTCCTGCGACCCGTGGGACAACAACGACCCGAATGACACGATCGTGGTCATCGGCCACCCGCAGCCCGAGGGCCCCGGCCCCGGCCCCGGCGTCATCTTCCCCGGGGGCGGCGGCGGCAGCGGGGCGACGGCGGTCGTCTACAGCAAGGGCCAGACCTGGGAGGAGCAGGAGTTCTGCCGGCGCAACACCAACACCATCCCCGAGCGGCTGTCCACGACGGTGCAGTACAACACCTCGTTCAAGATCACGGCCAGCATCTCCTCGGAGGCGCTCACCGCGCTGAAGGCCTCGCTCGGCGCCGAGGTCAACACCTCGGTGACCCGGACGCACAGCCTGGACGCCACGCTCAACCCGGGCCAGAGCCTGGGGGTGTTCGTCGAGATCCAGACCAACGTGTACCAGATCACCACCTACGACTTCACGGGCCAGCAGCACGTCGACTACATCAACGTGACCGCGCCGACCGGTGTGGTCACCGACCACGCGTGCTGATGACCTCCGCACCGCCCGGGGCGGCACGACGCCCGGTCATCGACTACGCGATCAAGCAGACCGAGGGCCAGCTGGAGAAGCTCGGCCCCACCACCGACTCCGCCCCGTACGGCATCG
>NZ_JBEZIR010000230.1:0-5494 GCF_040651175.1 Kitasatospora sp. NPDC048540 | reverse complement strand
TGCTGGCCGGGCTGTTCCGCCGCGAGGTGGTCTCGCTGGGGTCCGTCGAACACCCCCGCGCGGAGTTCGAGGCCGGCTTCACCGACCTCCAGCCGGCCAGCGCGGGCAGCGCGCGGGCCTGCCTGCTGTCGGACGGCCGGGTGACGGTCCGTCCGCCGGCCGGTGGACGGCGGCTCGGAGGCGGGGCGCGGGGCCGCAGGGAGCGGGTCCGGGGCGTCCGCTGACGGCCGGTCGGGCGGCGGGCCGGGGCCCGCGGGGACGGGTGACCGGTCCACGCGCAAGGGGCACCCGGTACCGCCACCTGGGCCAGCGGCCCTCCCCCGGTGTGCGGGGCCGGGGAGCGGGCGGTGCCGGAGCCGGATCCCAGGCCCCGGCGGCCATGACCAATTCGTCCAATACGGCGGTGGCGCAGGTTGACTACGTTCGTCGCGTCCCGGTCAACCACATCGCTGGAGGCGTCTCGTGGCCCGACCCACCGCCAGGATCCCCGCCTCCGCGGCGCCGGCCCGCCGTCCGGGCCCGGATGTCGCGAACGACGCGCGCGGCGCCGGGACCTCCGCGTGCTGCCACCGGGTGGGCGCCGCCCGCCCCCGCAACGGCAGGGCCGCCAGGCCCCGCTGACGAAGCCGCCGGGGCCGCCCGGTCCGGTGAGGGCCGGGGGTCGCACGCGTCACGGGGGAAGGACGACGCTGGTGACCTCGCCGCTCAGCCGATCGGGGGCGGGCGGCCCCGGCTTCACCGTCCGCCGCTCGGCCAGGAACCGGCCGGGCGTCAGACCGGTCATGGCCCGGAACTCACGGCACAGATGGGCCTGGTCGTAGTACCCGGCCGCGGGCGCCGCCTCGGCGGGCGGGCGGCCGAGTTCGGTCAGCCGCAGGTAGCCCCGCAGCCGCAGCACCCGGGCGACGGCCTTCGGGCCGAGGCCGACCTGCTCGCGGAAGCGCCGGTCCAGCTGCCGCCAGCTCCAGCCGCTGAGTGCCACGAGGTCCTGGACCGGCACCAGGCCGGCCGTGCGGATCAGTTCCTCCCGGACCGCCACCACCTGCGGCGCGGGCTGCGGTCCGGCGCCGTGCAGCCGGACCAGGGTGGCGTCGAGGGCGGCGAACCGCCGGGGCCAGTCGGGTGCGCCGGCCAGCCGGCCGGTCAGGGTCCGCGCCGCCCGAGCACCCAGCACGTCCTCCAACTCAACCGCTCGGCCGGTGAGTTCGGACATCGGCAGCGAGAAGATCCGGTACGCCGCCCAGGGCGCCATCACCACCTCGACGCCGTACAGCCCGCCGTCGTGCTCGCCGGTGGACCCGCGGGTCCGCGGGCCGGAGAGCAGCGAGCCGAACGATTCGGTGCGGGCGCCGGCGGCATCGGTGATCCGGATCGGGCGGTCGAACCCGAGGAAGAGGGTGACCTCGCCGGTCGGGACCTCCAGCCGCCGGCGCGGCCCGCCGGGCGCGAGGCGGACACCCCGGTAGCCGTGGACGCCCGGGCGCAGCAGCGGGTGCGGCAGCGCCTGGGCCAGCTCCCACCGCCGGTCGGGGCCGGACCGGTAGTGCACGGGTACCTCCCTGGGCCTGGTGTCCTGAGTCCTCGATCCGTCGGCCGTCCGCGGACCGGGGACCTGGGAACGGGGAACGGCCGGTCCGGCCCCGGGCCGCCGCGCGACGGGCCGCCGCGTACGGTCCGGGGCCGGGCCGTTCTCAGGCGCCCAGTACCTGGGCGACCAGCGCCCGTGCCTGGTCCTGGACCTGCGCGAGGTGGTCGGGGCCGTGGAAGCTCTCGGCGTAGATCTTGTAGACGTCCTCGGTGCCGGAGGGGCGCGCCGCGAACCAGGCGTTCTCGGTGCAGACCTTCAGGCCGCCGATGGCCGCGCCGTTGCCGGGGGCCTCGGTCAGCACGGCGGTGATCGGCTCGCCCCCCAGCCGGTCGGCGTCGACCTGGTCGGCGGAGAGCCTGGCCAGCGCGGCCTTCTGGGTGCGGTCGGCCGGGGCGTCGACCCGGGCGTAGGCGGGGGCACCGAAGCGGGCGGTCAGGTCGTCGTAGTGCTGGGAGGGGCTGCGGTCGGTGACGGCGGTGATCTCGGAGGCGAGCAGCGCCAGCAGGATGCCGTCCTTGTCGGTGGTCCAGACCCCGCCGTCGCGCCGCAGGAACGACGCCCCGGCGGACTCCTCGCCGCCGAACGCGATGGTGCCCTCAAGCAGCCCGTCGACGAACCACTTGAAGCCGACCGGCACCTCCACCAGGTCGCGCTTCAGTTCACCCGCCACCCGGTCGATCATCGAGGAGGAGACCAGGGTCTTGCCGACCGCCGCGGTGGCGGGCCAGTCGGCGCGGTGGCGGTAGAGGTAGTCGATGGCGACGGCCAGGTAGTGGTTGGGGTTCATCAGCCCGCCGTCGGGGGTGACGATGCCGTGCCGGTCGGCGTCGGCGTCGTTGCCGGTGGCGACGGTGTACTCGTCACGGCGGCCGATCAGCGAGGCCATCGCGTACGGGGAGGAGCAGTCCATCCGGATCCTGCCGTCCCAGTCGAGCGTCATGAACCGCCAGGCCGGGTCGGTGAGCGGGTTGACCACCGTCAGGTCGAGCCGGTGCGTCTCGGCGATCCGGCCCCAGTACGCGACGGAGGCGCCGCCGAGCGGGTCGGCGCCGATCCGCACCCCGGCCGCCCGTACGGCGTCCAGGTCGAGCACGGACGGCAGGTCCTCGGTGTAGCGGCCGAGGAAGTCGTAGCGCCCGGTGGTGTCCGCCGCCAGGGCCTTCGGGTACGGCATCCGGCGGACGCCGGCCAGGCCGGCGCGGATCAGCTCGTTGGCGCGGTCCTGGATCCAGCCGGTGGCGTCGGAGCCGGCCGGCCCGCCGTTCGGCGGGTTGTACTTGAACCCGCCGTCGCGCGGGGGGTTGTGCGACGGGGTGACCACGATCCCGTCGGCGCGGGCCAGCGGGTTGGCGCGGTTGTGGGCGAGGATGGCGTGCGAGACGGCGGGCGTGGGCGTGTAGCCGTCCTCGCTGTCCAGCAGCAGTGTGACGTGGTTGGCGGCGAGCACCTCGATCGCGGTGGCCCGGGCGGGCTCCGAAAGGGCGTGGGTGTCCGCGCCGAGGAACAGCGGTCCGGTGGTGCCCCGGGCGGCCCGGTACTCGCAGATCGCCTGGGTGGTGGCGGCGATGTGGTCCTCGTTGAAGGCGGTGTCCAGGGAGCTGCCGCGGTGCCCGGAGGTCCCGAACGCGACCCGCTGCCCCGGCTCCTGCGGGTCGGGGTGCAGCGTGTAGTACGCCGTCACCAGCCTCGCCACGTCGACCAGATCCCCTGGCTGTGCCTGCTCGCCGGCCCGTGCGTGCGCCATCACGTCTCCTTGGGTCGTCAACTGTCGGACCTGAGCCACCAGTACAGCAGCCCCGGCGCGCCGTGCGGGCGGCGACCGGCCCTCCGGCCCCGGGTTCGGTCCCCGGATGCGCTTGGATGGCCGGATGGACACCACACTCGGCACCCGGCCCGCGCTGACCCGTCCCGACCTGCTCGCCGCGCCGGTCGCGGCCGCCCTCGCCAGCTGGCCCGCCGACCGGGCCGCCGAGGTCGCGGCCGCCGCGATCGACCCGGAGCTCGCCGACACCGCGGCGTTCTGCGAGCGGTACGGGGTGTCCCTGGCCGACTCCGCCAACTGCGTGGTGGTCGCGGCCCGCCGGGGCGCCGTCACGACGTACGCCGCCTGCCTGGTCGCCGCGACCACCCGGGCCGACGTCAACGGCCTGGTCCGGCGCCACCTGGACGCCCGCAAGGCCTCGTTCGCGCCGGTGGAGGCCGTGCTGGCGGCCACCGGCATGGAGTACGGCGGCATCACCCCGATCGGGCTCCCCGCCGACTGGCCGGTCCTGGTCGACGCCGCGGTGGCCGCCCACCCGCGGGTGGTGGTCGGCGCGGGCGTCCGCGGCGCGAAGCTCTGGCTGCCGGGCCGGCTGCTCGCCGAACTGCCCACCGCGACCGTGCTGGAGGGCTTGGGCATCCCGGTCGGCTGAAGTGGGCGCCGGTGGCGTCGCACGGGAAATCCGCTGGACATGGCGGCGGCGGTGGCCCGACGATCCGCCCATGGACACCCTCACCACCCACCCCGCGCGCACCCCCTCGCAGCGGATCCGGTTCCTGCCGCTGCCCGCGCCCGCGCTGACCGCCCTGCTGGCCGGGGACCTCGCGGGCGCCGGCGCGCTGGTCGGCACCGCGCTCGATCCGTACTTCCTCACCGAGCAGGCCCGCTGGCTGTGGGGCTACCGGCTCGCCCAGCTCGCCGAGCGGCCGCAGGACGCGCCGTGGCTGGTGCGGGTCGCGGTCGACCGGGCGGACGGTGCGGTGGTCGGGTACGCCGGGTTCCACGGCGCACCGGACGGGGCCGGCATGGTGGAGGTGGGCTACTCGGTGCTGCCGGCCGCCCGCCGTCGGGGGTACGCCACCGCGATCCTGGCCGAACTGCTGCGCCTGGCCGCCACCGAGCCCGCCGTCGAGACCGTGCGGGCGACCGTCTCCCCGGACAACACCGGCTCGCTGGCCGTGGTCCGGCGTTTCGGCTTCGCCGAGGTCGGCGAGCAGTGGGACGAGCGGGACGGCCTGGAGATCGTCTTCGAGCGCCCGGCCCGCGACGACGGCGACGACGAGGGCGAGGGCGAGGACCCGGCGGAATGATTCCGGTGCCGGCGGCCGGGCGGGCTAGGGTCGTGGGTATGGAGTCGGACGAGGGATCGGTGCGGGTCGACAGCTGGATCTGGTCGGTCCGGCTGACCAAGACCAGAGCGCTGGCGGCCGCGGCCTGCCGGGCCGGGCACGTGAAGGTGAACGGGGACCGGGTCAAGCCCGCGCAGTCGCTGCGCCCGGGCGACGAGGTGCGGGTCTTCCACGACGGGCGGGAGCGGGTGGTGGTGGTCTCCCGGCTGGTCCGCAAGCGGGTCGGCCCTGCGCCCGCCGCCGAGTGCTACGTGGACAACAGCCCGCCGCCCCCGCCGCGCGCCGAGATCCCGGTGGCCGCCGTCCGCGACCGCGGCGCCGGCCGCCCCACCAAGCGCGAGCGCCGGGACCTGGAACGGCTGCGCGGCCTGTGACCGCTGCCCGGGGGAGGCCTGATGTACGAAGTCGAGTACCGGGTCGACTGCGAGAGCTGCGGCGGGGACGCGCTCTGCACCGCCGGTGCGTCGCCGGCCGGCGGGCAGGTCGAGTGGTCGTACGACGTGAGCTGCGCGGTGTGCGGTCCGGGCACGATCGCCTGCGGCTCCGGCCCGGTGCCGGCCGATCTGCGGGCGCGGCTGCTGGCCCGGCACGGTCCGGTCCACCTGCGGCTGGACGATCCGTCGGCAGGCGCGGTCACGGTGATGAAGGTGCTGCGGGCCGAGCTCGGCGGCAGTCCGGCCGCCGCGAAGGCGACGCTCGGGCGGCACCACCTGCCAGCCGGCGGGGAGCCACGGGCCGGGCTCGCCGTCCAGCACCAGCAGCCGTCGTCCGGCCGGGACCGCCGACAGTGTGTGG
>NZ_JBEZIR010000229.1:0-5606 GCF_040651175.1 Kitasatospora sp. NPDC048540 | reverse complement strand
ATCGCCCAACAGCTCTACCTCAGCACCAAAACCGTCGAATACCACCTCGGCCACGTCTACGAAAAACTCGGCATCACCTCCCGCCGCCACCTCCGCACAGCACTCACCTGACCCCGACCGCCACCACACAGACCATCCCGGCCGACGCGATCATCACGCCGATCCCCGAATCCGGCGGCGCAACCGTCATCGGATCTACCGGCCGCGGACATTTCGACCGGAAAGTCCGTGACGGGATCGCCGTGGCTTGTGATCGTCGAGGGCTTCCACGATGCCCCCGGCGGGCCGTCGGCGGGCACGGCACTCCACGGCAGCCACCGCCCGGGCGCATGATGGAGTCGTAACGCCGATCGTCCACGGGAGAAACCACCCGCGGGGAGCTGCAGATGGACGCACGCTGGGGTGCTTCGAGCCGGGCGGCCACCGGAGGAGTGGTCGTGGGCCAGCCGGCGTTCGTCGGCCGCACGGCGGAGCTCGATGTGGTGGCGCAGGCTGCGCACAAGGCCGCGGCAGGTGAGCCGTCGCTGCTGATCGTGGAAGCGGCGGCGGGAATCGGGAAGACCGCGCTGGTCCGCCGGGCGATCGAAGGCCTTGAGGGCTTCTCCGTGTGGTGGGCGTCGTGCGACCCGGCCGAGCAGGACTGGCCGTTCTCGGTGGTCGAGCAGTGGCTGCGCCAGGCCGATCCGCGGTCGGAGGCGAACTCGATGGTCACGGATCGGGGACTCGGGCCGCACGTCCCGCCCGTGATGGTGGGCGCCCGGCTGGTGGAGTTGCTGAGCACGGCCCAGGAGGTGGGACCGGTCATCGTGGTCGTCGACGACGTGCACTGGGCCGACGAGGCGTCTTTGACGGCCGTGGGCTTCATGCTGCGCCGGTTGCGGGCCGACCGGGTGCTGGTGATCGCGACCGCCCGCACCGAAGCCGGTGCAGGAGCGGCCGTCGACGGGCTCGAAGGAGCGGTCCCGCCCGCGCGTGCGGCCCAGTGGCGACGCCTGGCGCGCGGCACGCCCCGGGTACGGGACCTGCCGTTGGAGGGACTGCCGCAGCAGGCCGTGGCGCAGATCGTCGAAACCGCCGGGGTGCGCGGAGCCGCGTCGCAGGCCCTGGCCAAGCGGCTGTGGGAACTGACCGGCGGGCACCCGTTGTACCTTCGCTCGATCCTGGCCGCGAACACGGCGGACACACTGATCGACCAGGACGCGGTGGTACTGGTGTCCGCCTCCCTGGAAGGCGCGGTACGTCAGATGCTCGCCCGGCTGCCGGCCCCGGCCCGGGCGATGGCCGAGGCGCTCGCCGTACTCGACGCGCCGGTGCCGCCGGCGGTGGCCGGCACGGTCGCCGGGCTGGAGGGCAACCCGGTGCAGGCGCTGGAGCCGCTGGTGGCGGCGGGACTCGTGGTCCGGTCGTGGGACGAGCCCTCCGGGCCGGTGCGGTTGGCTCATCCTCTGCAGCAGGCCGCGGTCTACCGTGCCATCGGCCCCGAACGACGGCGGGAACTGCACATGGCCGCCGCCCCGATCGTGGACCTGGACAGTGCCTGGGCCCACCGGGTCGCCGCCTGCACCCACAGGGACCCGGCCCTGGCCGAGGAACTGGAAGCGGAGGCCGCCCGCAAGGCGGCGGCGGGATACCTCGACCGTGCGGCCACCTTGATGCTGTGGGCCGCCAACCTCGACGAGGCCCGCGAACACCGCGAGCGCTGCCTGCTCACCGCCGCATCGTACGCAAACCACCTCCTGAACCCCTCCGGCCTCGCGGCCGCCCGCGCGCTGCGTCCGGCCGTCGAGAGCTGCGCTCCGTGCGCGCTGCGGACCGTCCTGCTCAGCTGCTACTCGTACCTGGACAACGACTACCTGCAAGCGGTGCGCCTGGGGGAACGTGCGGTGGCCGAGGCCGAGGCGGACGCCGATCCTCACGTCATGGCGGCGGCCCGGTTCCGGCTCGCCCTGTCGGACCTGGTCACCAACAATCCGGCGCGCGCCAGAGAACTGCTGGCCCGGACACTGGACGATCATGCCGTCAGAGCCGCCGACACGGCCGTATCACGCTGGTTGCTCGCGATGGGGGCGCTGTTCGCCGAAGGACCCCGTGGCGTCAGGGCGTTCCCCTGGATGACCGGCCTGCCCGACGACCCGGGCAACGTCCCGCTCCCCGACACCATGCTCCTGGTCAGCCGCGGCTACACCCGGCTCGCTCTCGGTGAACTGCACGCCGCGCAGGGTGACTTCGAGACTGTGCTGCACCCCGTACGGGCCATGGGCTCGCCACCGCTGGGCCGGCTCCACGCCCAGCTCAGCCTCGGCCTGTGTCTGTACATGCTCGGGGACTGGGACCGGGCGGCCTCCTACGCCGACCAGGCTCTGGTCGAGGGCGAGATCGACGGCTTCAACGTCCACCACGCCCCCGCTCACACCTGGACCGTCTTCATAGCGGCCGGACGAGGGGACTGGCAGAGCGCCCACAGCCACTTGGCCACCCTGCGCCAGCGGCCCGTCATGCCGATCCACGGCGACCTTCCGCCGCTGGCCGAGGCCGCCGTGGCGCAGGCCCGGGGCGACCACACCGCCATGCTGGACGCACTACGCCCGGCCTACCGGACCGCAGCCGCCGACGCGGGCCATCCAGCCCGTGCCTGGCCGGATCTGATGTTCTGGCCGATGTGGACCGAGGCACTGATCGCCACCGGGAACCTGGGCGAAGCCGAATCGGCTCTCACCCGCCTGCGGACCCAGACCGGCATGATCCCCTGCCTGGAACCGATCACCACATGGTGCACCGGGCAGCTCGCCGAAGCCCACGGAGACCTCGACACCGCACTCGCCGCATACCACCAACAGCTCGATCGCTCCCCCGGCCCCGACGACCCTCCCCTGCACCGTGCCCGCCTCGAACACGCCGCCGGGCAACTCCATCTCCTTCGCATGGACCACGACCGCGCCCGCCGACTGATCGGCCAGGCCCGCAACCGCTGCCACCGGCTCGGCGCCCACGCCTTCGCGGCCGGCCGATGAAGCGATCCACAGGGCCCGTACAGACCCCTGCGCACCCCCTCGCAGCGACCTGACACCGAGCACTCCGTCGGCACGGTCCCTCCTCGATCGCGCTTCGCGGTCCGCGCCTCCTGCGCCTCCCGTGCCTCCGACGAGAACGGGCAACGGTCGGACCGGTGTGGAAGGCCGGGCTGGAGCAACGGCCGGGTGGGAGGCGGCCGGATACGCCAAGATGGCAGCTGCCCCGGCACACCGGGTCCAGCTGCCCCTCCTCCTACCGGAAGGTCCGATGACCGGTCACACCGTCTCCGAAACGCCGTCCGCCGGCCGAGCGTATGCGCACGCCCCCGACCTCGAGGAGGAGAGCACCCGAGTGGCCCGGATACTCGCTTCCCAGGACCTGCTGAACGGCGCAGCCGTACGGCAGCGTGAGGTCCTGTTACGGCAGGCCGCGGTGGACGACCGGCGTTGGTGGCAGGGCCGTCAGGAACGGCTGCTCGCGGTCGCCCGGGTCAGCGCGCAGAGTCTGCTGTGGTTCGATCTGGCCTTCCCTCAGTATGCGGTCGGCCCCCACGGCCCGGATGCGGCCCGTTGGCGCATCGGCCCGGACGGCGCCCGCGCCTACCTCCACCAGGAATACCTCGCCTGGCTCACCGGCACGCGGGCGGCGGCACAGGGTGGCCCGGGCTCCGGCGATCCCGGGGTGTTCCCGGGCGGTGCGTCGCCGGATCGGGCGGTTCGAACGGTTCACGGCTCGGAGAGTGTCACCGGATCATGACGCTCCCGGAGCGGGCGGCTGAGGGGTGTCGGAACCGGTACCGGGGGATCCGGACGTCGACCTCGCCCTGCGTGACCTCCACAGCAGGCCCAGGCATCCGGTGACGAGGACTCCTGCGGATGCGATGAGAGCGGGACGGTCGATGCCGTCGGTGGTCTTCGCCGCATTGGCGCTCCGGACCGGGACGGTGGCCTGTGCGGTGGTGCCGCTGCTGTTGGCCCCGGCGACGGACTGGGTGCTTCCGGGGTACGCCGTGACGATGCCCCCGCCCCCGTTCAGGACCGCATCGGGAGCCTTCGGCAGGGTGGCGGGGACGGCGTTCCTGTTGAGCAGCGCCGAGGTGACGTGGACGGGTGCGACGGATGCCTGGCCGGAGGCGAACGGGGAGCTCGAGGCCTGCGAGGCCGAGGACACGCCCGGTGCGGCGGGGACCGCGTCGGAGACCGGGATGTTCTGGTCGACGTCGGTGATCTGGTTGTACCGGTAGGGCTTGAAGCCGGTGGAGGCGTAGTGGCTGTAACTGGCTCCGGTGATGAAGTGGGCCGTGGTGCCGGGGCGCGACTCCTCGTACATGTCGAAGGTGGTGTGGGAACTGTCGTCCCAGCCGGCGAAGACGAAGGTGTGCGAGTCCGAGAGGAGGATGTCCCCGGGCAGCAGGTCGTCGGCGGCTATCTCGTGCGAGACGACTCCGAGGTTGCCGGTCCAGAAATCGGTGGCCTCGTCGAGATGCCAGGCCATGGAGACGTAGCCGGAGCAGTCCTGCCGGTACGTGCCGAGCGAGTCCGTCCACCAGGACGTCTGGCTGTAGGGAACGGCTTCCGCGACCCATTGCTTGGCGCGCTGGATGACCTGGTTGCGGCTGATGGCACCGATGTCGGTCGACGACGAGGACGAGTAGGGGTCGCTCGACGAGGACGAACCTGCGACCGGAGCGGCGAGTCCCCGGCCGGTGCCGACGTTGGTGACCGATGCCGGGTCGCCGGCGGAGGCCGGTTTTCCCGCTCCCGCGGGGGCGCTCGTGGTGCTGCCCGGGGCCGCGGAGTTCTGAGCCGCCGGCGCGGTCGTCGCGCTGCCCTGGCTCGGCGTCACCGGCCCGGGGGTCGCGGCATCCGTCGTCGCTGGGTCCGATGCCGCAGGGGCCGGAGCAGCGCTGCCCGAGGTCGGCGGATCCGATGTCACCGTGCCCGAGGTCGCAGGATCCGACGCCGCCGTGCCCGAGGTCGCAGGATCCGGCGAAGCGCCATCCGAGATGGCAGGGTCCGTCGGTGCCGCGGTCCCGCACTCCGACGGATCGGGGGTGGCCGAGGTCGAGGGGTCGGCCGAGGGATCAGGGGTCGGGGCGGCGGCGCAGGCGGACGGCGTCGAAGTGGCGGAGGAGGACGGGGCCGTGGTGTCGGCGTGCGCGGCGGCCGGTGACAGGACCAGCAGGCTTGCCGTGCACGCTCCGCCGACGGCCAGGATCTTGAGGCTGGGACGGTCGCGCCATGGGCTCGGGGGCATACGCTTCCCCTTTGCAGGAGTACGGGATGAGCGGTGGAGGGCAACCGGCTGCGAGGCCTCGTTCACCCGCCACCGGTGCGATGGGACGGCAACGGTAGCGAGATGACGGGCCGGGGGAACCGGTCTTGCGGCCGGTCTGCCGGATCAGGAAGCGATCTGTGTCCGCTCGTGGCCGCCGACGCCTGAAAGGGCGGCCGACACAGCCCGTTGGGGCGGGTGTCCCCTCGACCGGGCCGGTCGGTGGAGAACGGCGGACCGGCCCGGCCGTACCGCGGTCCCGCGCCGGGCCGGTGAACGAATAAGGGGTCGGGGGCGGGCGCGAGGCTGTGGCCGTGACC
>NZ_JBEZIR010000228.1:0-5617 GCF_040651175.1 Kitasatospora sp. NPDC048540 | reverse complement strand
CGGCGCGGCCGTGTCCACTTTCCAGATGTGCCACGCCCGCGCGGTATGGGTGGCCTGAGAGATTCCGGGGAGGGCGGGCCGCCGCGCGTGCACCGCACCGCCCGGCCCGGCCCCTAAGCTGCGGTCGGGCCGGCGGACCGTCGGCCGCAGGCCGGCCGGACGGGGAGCGCCATGGCACACGACCCGGGAGCGGAGATCACCCCCCGGCAGTGGCGCGATGCCGGGCTGCTCTGGCAGTACCTGCGCCTCGGCCACCCGCCGCGGCGCTGCGACGCCGCGATCGTGCTCGGCAGCCACGACCTCGGCGTGCCCGTCCGGGCGGCCGAGCTGTACCGGGCCGGGTACTTCCCGACCGTCGTGTTCAGCGGCGCCGCCAACCGGACCCGGGCCGATCGGCTGCCCCGCGGCGAGGCCGTCCACTTCGCCGAACGGGCCGCCGCCCTCGGCGTCCCCGCGGCGGCGATCCTGCTGGAGCCGCACGCCCGCAACACCGGCGAGAACCTCACCCTCTCCCGCCGGGTGCTGACCGGCGCCGGGGTGCACCCCCGCTCGGTGATACTGATCGCGATGCCGTACATGGAGCGCCGCGCCTACGCGACCTGCCGCCGCCGCTGGCCGCGGACCGAGGCCGTCTGCGCCTCCGCGCCGGTCGCCCTGGACACCTACGTCCGGGGCATCGGTGACGGCCGCCTGGTGGTCGAGAAGCTGGTCGGCACCCTCCAGCGGGTCCTGGAGTACCCGGCCCGCGGCTTCGCCGTCGAACAGGAGGTGCCGCCGCGGGTGCGCGAGGCCGGCCGGCGGCTGGCCGCCGACGGCTTCACCGGGGCCCTGATCCCGGACCGCCCGGGCCCGGCGGAAGGGCCGAAAGACACTGCAAAGAAAGACATCTGACGAACCGTCCGGCCGTGCGGGCGCCGACCGTGGCGTAGGCTCGGGCCATGGGAGAACGGATACCCCGCTGGGGCTGGTGGGCACTGGGGATCACCGCCGCACTGCTCTACCTGGCGTCGAGCTGGGCCGACGCGGTGCCCGAGGACGAGTACGCCGGGGACGCACTGGGCTGGTACGAGAACAACCCCTGACCGCACGCGGCGCGGACCGCGGGCGGACGGGCCGCGGCGCGCGCCGATCCGACAGGATCCGCCGGACAGGACCTAGCCTGGGAGCGATTGCGGTCCGTCCGTAGCGGAAGGAGCAGCCGTGCCCTCGCGTGCCCCGGTGGTGGCCGCCGGTCTGGTCCTCCTGCTCGCCGCCTGCTCCTCCACCTCCGGGACGGCCGCGGGCCCCTCCCCGGCCGGCTCCTCGGCGACACCGTCCGCACCGCCGACCGCCGCCGCGAGCCCGAGCCCGAGCCCGAGCCCGAGCCCGAGTCCTACGCCGAGCCCGAGCCCGCCGGCGAGCCCCACCCCGAGTCCGACGCCCACCGCCGCGCAGCTGAGCGCCGATCAGCTGGCCGGGCGGCGCGTGGTGTACTCCTATCCCGGCCTGACCCCGCCCGAGTCACTGCTGCGGGTCATCCGCGAGGGACGCGCCGCCGGGGTGGTGTTCTTCGGCGAGAACGTCTCGAGCTCCGCCCAGCTGAAAGCGGCGGTCGACCAGCTGCGCGCGGCCCAGCGGCAGAGCCCGGTCAAGGAGCCGCTGCTCCTGATGACCGACCAGGAGGGCGGGCTGATCAAACGGCTGCCCGGCGCCCCCGTGCCCTCGGCCAAGGAGATCGGCCACTCCGCCGCCCCGTCCGCGGCGGCGGCCACCGCGGGTACCGGCGCCGGCAAGAACCTCACCGGTCTCGGCCTGAACGCCAACCTCGCCCCCGTGCTCGACGTCTACTACACGCCCGGCAACTTCATCGACTCCAAGCAGCGTTCCTACAGCAGCAACCCCCGGACCGTCGCCACCCTGGGCTCCGCCTTCATCACCGCCCAGCAGAAGGCCGGAGCGGCGGCCACCGCCAAGCACTTCCCCGGTCTCGGCTCGGCACCGGCCGGCCAGGACACCGACGCCGGGCCGGTCACCCTGCCCGTCCCGCTGACCAAGCTGCGGACCGTCGACGAGGTCCCGTTCCAGGCCGCGGTCACCGCCGGGGTCCAGATGGTGATGCTCTCCTGGGCGGTGTACCCGGCGCTGGACCCCCAGCGTCCGGCCGGGCTCTCGTCCGCCGCCGTCCAGGAGCTGCGCGGCCGGCTCGGCTACCGCGGGGTCACCGTCACCGACGCGATCGAGGCCGGCGCGCTGAAACCTTTCGGCACCACCGGGCAGCGCTCCGTCGCGGCCGCCGCCGCAGGCATGGACCTGCTGCTCTGCTCGGCCCGCGACACCGCCCAGGGCCAGCAGGCCGCCGACGCCCTCGCCGCGGCCCTCGACGCGGGCACCCTGGACCGGGCCGAGTTCACCGCGGCCGCCGACCGGGTCACCGCCCTGCGCGCCGCGCTGCACTGACCCCGCGCTCACGCACCCGCGCTCACGCACCCACGCACACGCACCCACGCACACGCACGCACGCACACGCACGCACCGCCGGACCGGTGCAGGTGCCGGACCGGTGTCGGCGCCGGCTGCGAGGATCGGTCCATGACCGAAGCCCGGTACGACGCCGTCACCGCCGCCATCGCCCGCTACTGGGACGCGGCCGCGCCCGCCTTCGACGAGGAACCCGACCACGGCCTTCGCGCCGCGCCGACCCGGGACGCCTGGGCCGCGCTGCTCCACTCCTGGGCGCCGCCCGCCCCCGCCGACGTCCTCGACATCGGGTGCGGCACCGGCTCGCTCTCCCTGCTGCTGGCCCGCGCCGGACACCGGGTGACCGGCGTGGACCTGGCCCCCGGGATGGCCGCCCTGGCCCGCGCCAAGCTGGCGGCCGCGGGCCTGCCGGGCCGTTTCCTGGTGGGGGACGCGGCCGCGCCGCCGACCGGGGCCGACCGCTTCGACCTGGTGCTGTGCCGGCACCTGGTGTGGACCCTGCCCGATCCCGCGGCCGCCCTGCGCACCTGGGTGGACCGGATCCGCCCGGGCGGCCGGCTGGTCCTGGTCGAGGGGCGCTGGCGGGAGTCCGCGCCGGACGGGCCGGCGGACCCGTCCGGGCCGGACGGCGAGCCGTCGTACGTGGCCGGGGCGGCGGCGCTGCCCTGGTACGGCGGGGTGGGTTCGGCGCAACTGGCCGCGGCGGTGGGACCGCTGGTCCGGCAGGTGCGGGTCGAGCCGCTGGCCGGGAGGGCGGAGCTGTGGGGCGGCCCGGTCGACGACGAGCGCTACGCGGTGGTCGCCGACCTCTGACCGGCCCGCTCCCGTCCCGCCCGGGGCTCAGCCGGGCAGGAGCCGGGGGACCAGCCGTACCAGGACCACCATGGCGACCACCTCGACCAGGGTCTGGGCGACCACCACGGCCGCCGCCACCGACAGCCCGGCCGGAAGGGCGAGCGCGAGCGGCAGGACCACCAGCGAGTTGCGGGTGGCGCCGCTGAAGACGACCGCCCGCCCGGCCGGGACGCCGAGGCGCAGCAGCCGGGCCACCGCCCGCCCGGCGAACACCATGACGAACGGGAACACCACGTAGCACGGCACCACCGCGGCCACCCGGCCGAGACTGCCGCCGAGCCGGGGCAGCTGGGAGGCGACCACGGTCAGCAGCGTGGCGGCCATCAGCGGGACCATGGCGGCGCCCGCCGCGTCGGCCGCGCGCCGGCCCGCCGGTCGGTGCGCGGCCCACGCCTGGGTGGCCCAGGCCAGCGCCAGCGGCAGCACGATCAGTGAGCCGAAGGCCGTCAGGAACGGGCCCGCGGCGACCACCTCGCCCAGCCCCGGTCCCAGGAACACCAGCAGGTACAGCGGTAGCAGCAGCATCTGGACGAGCAGCAGCACCGGGGTGATCGCCAGCAGCCGGCGGTTGTCGCCCCCGGCCAGCCCGCTGAACACGATCACGTAGTCCACGCACGGGCACAGCAGGACCAGCAGCACTCCCAGCCGCACCGCCCGGTCGTCGGGCAGGAACGGGAGCACGGCGGCCACCAGGAGCGGTACGGCCAGGAAGTTCACGGTGAGTGCGGCCGACAGGAAGCGTCCGTCGCGCAGCGCGCGCACCAGCTCGGCGGCGGGCACCTGGAGGAAGGTCACGAACAGCAGCGCGCCCAGCACCGGGTTGACCGCGCGCTCCAGGCCGGGACCTGCCGCCGGCACCGCCGCGCCGAGCGCGGCCCCGACGGCCGTGGCCGCCAGGTAGACCGCGACCTGGTGCCGCTCCATCCACTCGACCGGGTCCTGCACCACTGCCACCGCTCCTGGCTCCGCGCCCGCCCCGTCGGGGCGGGCCGCGTCCCCATCCTCACACCGCCCGCCCGGCGGGCCGCTCAGTGGAAGACGACCGCCCGGCCGCCCGCGATGCTCGCCCGGCAGGCGCGGTACAGCTGGAGCCAGGCGTACCCCTCGGCCTCGAAGCCGCCGCCGGGTTGCTCGTGCTCGGCCCGGGCGCCGCCGAGCCGGGCCGCCTCGGCCGCGGACAGCGTGCCGTCGGGCTCGGTGCGCACACCGATCGCCGGGGCGAAGGCGAGCAGTTCGGCGAGCAGCCGCACGCTGGAGCCGACCATGCCGGCCCCGGCGACCCCGCTCTCCTCGGGCAGGAACAGCGGGTCCCGGAAGTCCACCGGGACGTAGTAGCCGGCGCTGTCGCTGTGGCAGAGCAGGTGGGAGGAGAACATCGAGGACTCGTCGGCGACCTCGTCGAGGTCACGCTCGTACTGCTCCGGGTCGCAGGCCGACGCCGGGGTGACGGCCTCGCCCCGGGCGGCGAGCACGCTCGCGCGGCGCAGATGGGTGAGGTGGCTGTACGGGAAACCGGCGGAGCAGGTGGCTCCGGGCGCCGGTGCGGGCGAGGTGGCGGGTGGTTCCTGCCAGTCGATGCCCTCGCCGGCCAGGGCCTCGGTGAGGCGGTCGAAGGCCTGCCGGTGGTGTGCCAGGCCCTCCTGGTCGTGTGCGGCGAGGTCGTGGAGCAGACCGACGGAGATAGCGAGTCCCATGCCGCGGATGCTAGCGCTCCCCTGGGACAACGCCGGGGCCCGGGGCCGGCACCGGTGTCGGTGCGGCCCCGGGCCCCGGGCGGGTCAGTGCACGGTGCCCGCGTACCGGCGTGCGAAGCGGGTGCCGGTGGCGGCGGTGACGGTGATGTCGTAGCGGCCGTTGTTCAGCGGCCAGGTGACGGCGGCCCGGCCGTTGGCGGGGGCCCACACGGTCTGGATCTGGCCGCCGAAGTCGTTCGGGGTGACGGTGAAGGAGACCGCCGTCGCGCCGTCGTTGACGAGCTGGAGCGCGACGCCGCCCGGCTGCACGGTCGCCGTCACGCGCGGGACGGCGACGTCGCTCTGGTCGGCCCACACCACGGTGCCGGCGAAGCGGCGGACGAAGCCGTCGGGGCCGTGGACGGTGAAGTCGTAGCGCCCGTCCGTCGCCGAGGCGTCCCAGGTGTACGTCTTCGAGGCACCGGCGGCGACGGTGTAGGGCGTGCCGGCGAAGGCGTAGACGATGTTGGGGTAGATGGTGAAGGGGTAGCCGA
The DNA here is from genome assembly GCF_040651175.1 of Kitasatospora sp. NPDC048540. NCBI lineage: Bacteria > Bacillati > Actinomycetota > Actinomycetes > Kitasatosporales > Streptomycetaceae > Kitasatospora > Kitasatospora sp. NPDC048540. The sequence goes on along the minus strand of NZ_JBEZIR010000228.1, from coordinate 78 downwards.
CGGTGCCGGTGTTGGTGAGGGTGCAGGTGACGGCACCCGTGGCCCGGTCGATGGTGACGTCGGCGCCGGGGGCGTAGG
>NZ_JBEZIR010000227.1:0-6628 GCF_040651175.1 Kitasatospora sp. NPDC048540 | reverse complement strand
GCGGGCGCCGGCGCACCCCCCCCCCGCTGGCCCCCGCGGGCCGGGGCCCCCGGGCGGCCCCCCCCCCGGGGGGCCCCCCCGGCCGCGGGTCAGCCGGTGCGGCGCAGCAGGGCCAGGTACATCGCGTCGGTGCCGTGCAGGTGCGGCCAGAGCTGGACGTCCGGGCCGTCGCCGAGCGCGGGGAGTCCGGGCAGCAGCGGCCGGGCGTCGATCCACTCCACACCGGGTTCCTCGCGCAGCACGTCGTCGACCACGGCCCGGGTCTCGGCCAGGTGCGGCGAACAGGTAGCGTACCCGACCACGCCACCCGCCCGGGTGGCCCGGATCGCGGTGCGCAGCAGGTCCCGCTGGAGCGGCCCGAAGCCCGCGATGTCCTCCGGCCGGCGCCGCCAGCGCGCCTCGGGGCGGCGGCGCAGCGCGCCGAGACCCGAGCAGGGGACGTCGACCAGGGTCCGGTCGAAGGAGCCCTCGCGCCAGGCGGGCCTGGTGCCGTCGGCGGCGATCACGGTGTACGGGCCGGGGTTGCCGTCCAGGGCGCGGGCCACCAGCCGGGCCCGGTGCGGCTGCTTCTCGGAGGCGACCAGGGCCGCGCCGCGCTGCGCGGCGAGGGCGCCGAGCAGGGCGGCCTTGCCGCCGGGGCCCGCGCAGCCGTCCAGCCAGAGCCGGTCGCTGCCCTCCAGCGGGGCGGCGGCCAGGGCGAGGGCGACCAGCTGGCTGCCCTCGTCCTGGACACCGGCCCGGTTCTCCTTCACGGCGTCGATCCCGGCCGGGTCGCCGCCCTCGGCGAGCCGCAGCGCGTACGGGGACCAGCGGCCGGGTTCGGCCTCGGGCAGCGCGGCGGCGATCTCCTCGACCGTGGCGCGGCCGGGGCGGGCGATCAGGGTGACCTCGGGGCGCGCGTTGTCGGCCGCAAGCAGTTCCTCCATCGCGCTGCGCCCGCTTGCGTCCGGCTGCCAGCGGCCGAGCGAGTCCCACAGCGAGGAGACCACCCAGCGCGGGTGCGAGTGCAGCACGGCGAGGTGGTCCTCGGCGTCCTGGTCGTACGGCGGGGCAACCTGCTGCAGCCAGGCGTCCAGGTCCTGGGCGCTGATCTTGCGCAGGACGGCGTTGACGAACTTGGCCCGGCCGTCGCCGAGCACCACCCGGGCCAGCTCCACGGTGGCGGAGACGGCGGCGTGGCTGGGGATGCGGGTGGCGAGCAGCTGGTGCGCGCCGAGCGAGAGCACGTCCAGCACCGGCGGGTCGACCTCGCGCAGCGGGCGGTCGACGCAGGCGGCGATGATCGCGTCGTAGCTGCCCTGCATCCGCAGCGTGCCGTAGACGAGCTCGGTGGCGAGGGCCGCGTCGCGGCGGTCCATCCCCTTCTGCTCGGCCTCGCGCAGCAGCGAGGGCAGGATCAGGTTGGCGTACGCGTCCCGCTCGTCGACGGCGCGCAGCGCGCGGAAGGCGACGATCCGGGCCGGGTCCTTCTTCGGGCGGCGGTGCGGGCGGGGGGCGCGCTTGGCGCTGGGGGTGGTCACTGGTGCCTCAAGGTGCTACGGAATCAACGGATCGGACAGTTTCGGGGCGGACGGGGTTTCGGGGTGGACGGGCGGACCGGGGCCGCGGTGTCACCGGCCCAGCAGTTCGCCGGACTCGATCCGGACCCCACGGGCCCAGTCTGCCGCCCGCATCGGCTTCTTGCCCTGCGGCTGGACCTCGCCCAGCTCGACCTCGTGGCTGCCGGTGCCGACCCGGACGCTGTTCTTGCTCACGGCGAGCTCGCCGGGGGCCAGCTCCGAGCTCCCGGTCAGCAGCGTCACCGGGCCGGACACCTTGAGCCGCTCGCCGCGGAAGGTGGTCCAGGCACCGGGCGCGGGGGCGCAGCCGCGGACCAGCCGGTCGACCCGCAGCGCCGGGTGGGACCACTCGATCCGGGCGTCCTCGACGTTGATCTTCGGGGCCAGGGTGACGCCGTCGACGGGCTGCGCGACGGGCCGCAGCGAGCCGTCCGCGATGCCGTCCATGGTGGCGGTCAGCAGCCGGGCACCGGAGTGCGAGAGCCGGGTGAGCAGTTCGCCGCTGGTGTCGGCCGGGCGGATCTCCTCGGTGACCACGCCGAACACCGGACCGGAGTCCAGCCCCTGCTCGATCAGGAAGGTGGACGCGCCGGTCACCTCGTCGCCGGCCAGCACCGCGTGCTGCACGGGGGCGGCGCCGCGCCACGCGGGCAGCAGCGAGAAGTGCAGGTTGACCCAGCCGTGCACGGGGATCTCCAGCGCGCCGGGGCGGATCAGCGCGCCGTACGCGACCACCGGGCAGCAGTCCGGCGCCAGTTCGGCCAGCCGGGCCATGAACGCGGGCTCGCTCGGCCTGGCCGGCTTGAGGACCTCGATCCCGGCCTCCTCGGCGCGCTGGGCGACCGGGCTGGCGACCAGCCTGCGCCCGCGGCCGGACGCGGCGTCGGGGCGGGTGACCACCGCGACCACCTCGTGCCGGTCCGAGGCCAGCAGGGCGTCCAGGGCGGGAACGGCGACCTCGGGGGTGCCGGCGAAGACGAGGCGCATGGGTGCCTTTCTGCAGAGGGGCAGGGGTCAGCGGGCGGGGCGGGCGTCCGGTCCGGGGTGGGCCGGGGGCGGGGCGGCGGTCGGCTCAGCGGGCGGAGCCGAAGGTGCTGTGCGGGGAGATCTTGACGGTCGGCGCGGGCCCGGCGCCCCACTCCGCCTCGCGGATCGCCTTGAGCGCGGCCTTGCGCTGCTCGCGGTCGAGGCGGTCGATGAAGATGATGCCGTCGAGGTGGTCGGTCTCGTGCTGGATGCAGCGGGCGAGCAGCTGGGTGCCGGATATCGTCACCGGCTCGCCGTGCATGTCGAAGCCCTTGGCGACCACGCCGTGGGCGCGCTTGGTGTCGAAGCGCAGGCCGGGGAGCGAGAGGCAGCCCTCGGGGCCGTCCTGCTCGTCCTCGCTCAGGCTCAGGTCCGGGTTGATCAGGTGACCCACCACGCCGTCCACGTAGTACGTGAACACCCGCAGCGAGACGCCGAGTTGAGGCGCGGCCAGCCCGGCACCGGGGGCGTCCAGCATGGTGTCGGTGAGGTCCTTGACCAGGCGCCGCAGCTCCTTGTCGAAGACGGTGACCGGCTTGGCGGTGGCACGGAGCACCGGGTCGCCGAAGATCCGGATCGGCTGGATCGCCATGGCGTCGGGTTCCTGTTCGTCGGGCGGCGGCGGGCGCGGTCCGCGGAGGACCACCGGGAAGTCTATGCAATGCCCGCGTCGCGTTCGGCCCACCAGCTGGCATAACCCTTCTCCGGCCGGGCGCGTGACCCCGGCCCCCGGTCGGGCGTTGGTCAAGTGGAATTGACCGGGACGCCACTGCGTCCCTGCCCTCCTTGCCCGCCAGCGGGCGAGCAGGGGCGCGTCAGGCGGACCGTACGGAGAGGTGGCACCCAGGCCATGGCCGAGCAGATCAACCACGACGCCCGCGCGCGGGCGAGCCTGCACCTGCTGGTGCGGGACATCGAGCGGGTGCGGCGGCAGGTCGATGCGCTGCGGACCCTCACCGCCCAACTCGGCAACGTCTACCGGCCCCGGCGGCCCAGCACCTCGGCCGGGTTCGTGGTGTACGGCCGGGCGCCCGCCCCGACCGTCCGGCTCGCCCAGGAGCTCAGGGAGAGCGTGGAGACCCTGGTCGCGGCGGCGGTCGAGTTCGACCGGGCACTGGGCTTCTCCTGGGACTCGGTCGGCTCCGCACTCGGCGTGACCAAGCAGGCGGTCCACCGCCGGTACGGCATGCGCCGCCCGACCGGCGACCTGCTCACCGCCGCCGCCGTCCCCTCCCCCGGCGCCCCACGCGACGACCGCCTCCCCGAACCCGTCCCGGTCGCCGCACCCCACCACGACGAACCGGTCGTCCCCAAGCAGCCGCAGCCGCTCTCCCGCTCGGTCCCCCAGGCCCGCCAGGGCGGCCTCACCCCCCAGGCCGCCCGCATCGGCCACTGACCCCACCACCCCAGCGCCCCCACCCCAGGGGCGCTGGGGGTCCCCCACCTCACACCCCCACCGCACCACCCACCCCCTCAGGGGCGCGAGGAACTGCGCGAGCCACCCCCCACCACCCGCACTCTGCCTCCACCCGAGCCCCCGCCCCCCGGCGTCCACCCCCCCGCCGTCCGTCAGCCGATGTCCGGCGGATCGATCCGGATCCGCACCGGCTCCGACCCCCGCAGCGCCAACCGCGCGATCTGCGCCGCCTTCAGTGCCGCCGCCAGTGCCGCCCCCTGCCCCGGCTCGACCCGCAGCAGCGCCCGCTCGACCTCCTCCCCCCGCCCACCTCCGCCGGAGCCGGAGCCGGAGCCCGCACCGCCGGCCCCACCCACCACCGGCACCGGCCCGAGCACATCCGCCCCGTCCGGCAGCCGCAGCAGCCCGAGCAGATCCGCCACCGCCTGCGGCGCCCCCGTCACCGAGGCCATCCGCGACACCGGCGGGAACCGCAGCGCCGCCCGTTCCTCCAGCTCCAACGCGGCGTGACCCGCCGGGTCCCACCGCACCAGCGCCTGCACCGGCCGCGCCGTCGCCTCCGCGACCACCACCACGGTGCCGCCGGCCGACGCCGGCCGCACCAGTGCGGCCGCGGTCAGCCACCGCCGCAGCGCCTCCTCCCCCGCCCGCAGGTCGGGCCGGTTGAGCAGCGCCCATCCGTCCAGCAGCAGCGCGGCCGCGTAGCCGTCCTCGGCCAGCGGTTCGGCGCCGGGGGTGGCGATCACCAGCGCGGGCGCGGCGGGCACGGTGGTGAGCACCGCGTCCCGGCCCGAGGTGCGGACCGGGACCCGGGGGAAGGCCTTCCCCAGCTCCTCGGCGGTTCGCCGGGCGCCGACCACGTTCGCCCGCAGGCGGAAGGAGCCGCACTCGGGGCAGTGCCAGTCCGGCTCCGGTGTCCCGCACCAGCTGCACTGCGGCGGCAGGTCCGCGCCGACGGTCTCCAGCGGTCCGCCGCACGGCCGGCAGCGGGCCGGCTCCCGGCAGCGCCCGCAGGACAGTCGCGGCTGGTACCCGCGCCGGGGCACCTGGATCAGCACCGGCCCCCGCTCCAGCGCCTCGCGCGCGGCCGTCCAGGCGACCGACGGCAGCCGCGCGGCCCGCGCCGCCTCGTCCCGCGCCTCGTCCAGGTCGGTGACGGTCCGGATCCGCGGTGCCAGTGCCCGTACGGTCTCCCGGTCGGCCGCCAGCGGCCTGGCCCAGCCCGTCCGCAGCAGCTGCGCCGCCTCGACGGTGGTGGACAGCCCGCCGAGCAGTACGCCCGCGCCCTCCTCGGTGGCCCGCAGCAGCGCCACCTCCCGTACGTGCGCGTACGGGGCGTGCGGGTCGCTGTGGCTGCTGTCGCCGTCCGACCAGACGACGACCAGTCCCAGGTCGCGGACGGGCGCGAACATCGCCGCCCGGGTGCCGATCACGGCCCGCACCGAGCCCCGGCGGACCGCGAGCCAGCGCCGGTAGCGCTCCTGCGGCCCCGCGTCGGCGGCCAGTGCGGCGTGCCGGCCGGGGCCGAGCAGCGCGGTCAGCGCGGCGTCGACCCGGCCGGCGGCCCGCCCGTCGGGCAGGACCACCAGCGCGCCCCGGCCGCCGGCCAGGGTGGCGGCCACCGCACGGGCGATCTCCTGCGGCCAGGACGGTCCGGGCAGGGCCGTCCACACCGCCCGGGGGGCGTGGCCCGCCGCCAGCGAACCGAGGAAGGCCGGCCCCTGCGGGTAGCGCGCCCAGCTGCCGGGCTCAGGGGCGGGGGGCGGCGGCAGCGGCAGCGGGGAGGGCTCGGCCTCGGCGCCCGCGTGCCGGGGCGGTACGGCCAGCTGCAGGACGTCGGCGAGGGTGCCCGCGTAACGGTCGGCGACCGCACGGCACAGCCGCAGCAGCTCGGGGGTGAGCACCCGCTCGGGCGACAGCACCCGGGACAGCGGCGCCAGCGGCCCGGCGTAGTCGGAGGCAGCCAGCCGCTCGACCACGAACCCGTCGTGCAGCTGTCCGCCCTCGCGCCGCCCGGAGGCCCCGACCCGGGCACCGAACCGGACCCTGACCCGGACGCCGGGCTGGGCGTCGGCGTCCATCGCGGCGGGCACCGCGTAGTCGAAGTACTGGTCGAGGCTGAGCACGCCCTTGTCGACCAGGACCCGGGCGACCGGCAGCTGCCCGGCCAGCTCCAGGCCGCGCGCGGCCTTGGGCCGGGAGCGGCGGACCGTCTCCCGGATGAAGGCCAGCTGCTCGCCGGCGCCCTCTGCGCTGCCCATCGCTCCCGTGCTCCGACCCCGTACCACCGCGCTCGGGCCCGGCTCGGCGAGCCGGGCCCGACCACAACATAACCGACCCCGCCGACACCCCCGACCTGCCGACGGGCCCGGGAACGCAGCGGACGGCGGCCGCCCCGAAGGGCGACCGCCGTCCACCGGCGCGGGCGTCAGGCCTGCACGGCCTGCTTGAGCTGCTCGACGCGGTCGGTGCGCTCCCAGGTGAAGTCCGCGTCCTCGCGGCCGAAGTGGCCGTAGGCGGCGGTCTTCGCGTAGATCGGCCGCAGCAGGTCCAGGTCCCGGATGATCGCGGCCGGACGCAGGTCGAAGACCTTCACCACGGCCTCCTGGATCTTCAGCACCGGCAC
>NZ_JBEZIR010000226.1:0-6676 GCF_040651175.1 Kitasatospora sp. NPDC048540 | reverse complement strand
GTTGAAGCGGTCCTTGGCCCGTGGCCTGCAGGAGATCATCGGTCTCGACGAGACCGTTGAGACTCTCCACCCCGACCGCGGCCTGGGCCGCGGCCAGCCGGTCCTGGTCGCCGGCCAGCGCCTCGGCCTGCCCGGCCAGCGCGGCGGCGGCGAGCGCCGCCTCGCGGTGGCGGCGCTGCCGGTCGGCCAGTTCGGCTGCCCGCTCCCGCCGGTGCTGGGCCCCGCCGTGCTCCCGCTCGGCCCAGGTCAGTGCGGCGGACGCGACGGTGAGCTGCTCGGCGGCGCCGACCCGCAGGATCGCGGCCCAGCCGAGGACGGCGTCGGCGAGGCCGGCCGAGCCGGCGGCCGGGCCGTCCTCCGCCGGGAGCCACTGCTCCGCGGGCTCCGCCAGCGGGCCGGCCGCCTCCTCGGCCCGGGCCGCCAGCTCGCGCAGCCGCCGCCGGCCCTCGCGGACGGCGGCCTCCTGCTGCTGGCGCTGCTCACCGAGCCAGCGCTCCAGCAGCTCGAACCGGCGGGTGTCGAAGAGCCTGCCGAGCAGTTCGGCGCGCTGCTTGGAGTCGGCGCGCAGGAAGCGTGCGAAGTCGCCCTGCGGGAGCAGCACCACCTGGCAGAACTGGTCCCGGCTCATCCCGACCAGGTGCCGGATCTCCTCGCCGGCCTCCTGGTGGGACTTGCTGAGCGCCCGCCAGGCCGGCGCCCCGCCGCCCGGGTCGGCGACCGCCTCGCGCAGCAGGGTCTGCGGCTTCTCCACCGTCCAGCCGCTGCCGCGGCGCTTGGGACGGCGCTGCTCGGGGCTGCGGGTGATCTCCAGCCGCCGGCCGCCGAGGGTCAGCTCCAGCCGGACCTCGGTCAGCCGGTCGGGGGCGGCGTGGTCGCTGCGCAGCGGGTTGCCCTTGCGGGCACCGGGCACCTCGCCGTACAGCGCGAAGCAGACCGCGTCCAGGACGCTGCTCTTGCCGGCCCCGGTCGCGCCGCGCAGCAGGAACAGGCCGGTGTCGGCGAGCCGGTCGAAGTCGACCTGCTCGGTACCGGCGAACGGGCCGAAGGCGGTGACCGTCAGGTGGTGCAGCCTCATCGGGCCTCCTCCCGGGCTCGTTCGGTGCTCCGCCGGACCGCTTCCAGGCCCTCCACCAGCCAGGCGTGCTCGACCGCGTCGACCTCCCGGCCCGGCCGGACGTGCCGGACGAACCCTTCGGCGACCTCCAGGTCGGTCCGGCCACTGACCCGGGCCGCGTACGAGGCCTCGCCGTCACCGGTGCCGCCCTCGGGGTCGAACAGCAGCTGCAGGGTGTGCGGGAAGCGGCGGCGCAGCTCGTCCATCGGGTTGGCCGGGCGGGCCGGGTCGGTCAGCGTGGCCTGCACCCACGAGCCCTCGTGCGGGGTGTGCCGGGGGTCGGCCAGCAGGTCGGCGAGGGTGCCGCGGAGCCGGGCCAGCGGGCGCGGCACCGGGCAGTCGACGCGCTCGGCCTCGACGGAGCCGTCGGCGGCGAGGTCGACCAGCCACATGGACTTGCGGTGGTGCTCCTCGGAGAAGGAGTACGCCAGCGGGGAGCCGCTGTAGCGCAGGTGCGGGGCGAGGGTCTGGCTGCCGTGCAGATGGCCGAGGGCTGCGTAGTGGACGCCGTCGAAGACCGAGGCGGGCACGCTCGCCACCCCGCCGACCGTGATGTCGCGCTCGCTGTCGCTGGGCGCGCCGCCGGTGACGAAGGCGTGCGCCAGCACCACCGCCCTGGTCCCGGCCGGCCGGGCGGCCAGGTCGGCCCGGACGGCGTCCATCGCGGCGCCGAGCACTCGGTCGTGTCCGCCGCGGTCCAGCCCGAAGCGCTCGCGCACCAGCGCGGGCTCCAGGTAGGGCAGCCCGTACACGGCGACCGGTCCGTGCGCGTCGGAGAGCAGGACGGGCCGGGCGCAGCCGTCGGGGTCGGTGCGCAGGTGGATGCCGGCCCGGTCGATCAGCCGGGAGCCGACGCCCAGGCGGCGGGCCGAGTCGTGGTTGCCGCTGATGAAGACGGTGGGGACGCCGAGTCCGGCCAGCCGGAACAGCACGTCGTCGAAGAGCGCGACGGCGTCCAGTCCGGGCAGCGCGCGGTCGTAGACGTCGCCCGCGACCAGTACGGCGTCCACCCGCTCGGTGCGGACCACCTCGACCAGGTGGTCGAGGAACGCGCGCTGGGCGTCGTGCAGGCTCTCGCGGTGGAACGAGCGCCCGAGGTGCCAGTCCGAGGTGTGCAGCAGTCTCACGACCGGGCCACCACCCGCATGCTCGCCACGTCCGCTCCCTGTGCGTCGCCGCCGTCCGGCGGGGCCGACGGGACAGGGCCGGCCAGCACCGAGTATCACAGGAACCACCGACAACGCGGCCGTTGTGCCGGATCCGCCCCCGCCCTCCGGGGGCGTGGGTTATATGTGCGGCAGGTGCCCGCGGGCCCGCAGCTGCTCGCGGAGCGTGGACTGTCAGTGACGCTGTGTATGTTCCCGGGCGTGGGCGGTGCCGTCGCGGGCCGTCCGGCGACGACCTGCGCGGGGGCGGCCCGCGCGGTACGGAGGGAGTGGCCATGTCCAGGCAGCGCGGCAGCGGGCCGGGCCGGTCGGCGTACCGGGTGAGGGGCGGCCCGGGGCGGGCCGGGCACCGCGGGGGACGGTGGGGCCGGTGCGGTGCGCCGTTCCGGCAGCCCGTCGCGCTCGCGGTCGCCGCGCGGGCGGCGGACTTCGAGCGGCTGCGGGCGCTGGCGGTGTTCGGTGCCGCCGCGCACCCGCCCGCAGCGCACCCGCAGTACCTCTGCCGCACCGAGCGCCAGCTGCGGGCACTCGGCGGCCTCGGCCTGGAGGTCCACCTGCGGCTGCTGGACGCCGCCGGGTACCAGGACTTCTGCGCCGAGCGCCTGCTCGACCCGGCGGAGCCGGCGGCCCGGACGGCGTACGCGGCCGACCCGGACTACCCGGGGGAGCCGTTCGTCTACCGGGGCGAGCCGCTGGCCGAGCTGCTGCCGGCGCTGGTCGCCGACCACGACGACCGGCTGCGGATGCTCGCCGGGTGCAGCGCGCTGCTGGCCGCCGCGGAGCGGGCCGGCGGCGGTGCCGGGGTGCACGGGCGGGCGTCCGCGGCGCTCGGGTACGCGGGTGAGGTGCTGCTGGCGGTGGCGGCGGGCGCCGGCCCGGGGCGGCACCGCTTGGTGCTGCGGGCGGCGTCCCGGGCGGCCGGGGAGCTGGCGGCGGAGACGGAGCTGTCGGTGGCGCCGGGCCGGCTGTCGGTGGCGGGCCGGCCGGCGGAGGCGTTCTGCGTGACGCTCGCGGCCGCGCTGGCCGGGGCGGCGGAAGGGGAGTTGCTGCTCCACCGGGTGCTGCCGGAGGGCTCGGACGGCGGGGCGGCGGGCGTCGGGGCGGAGGTGCTTGGCTGGGCGGTCGCCGGGGGCGGCCTGCGGCCGATGGTGCTGCCGCCGGCCCGGGCGGCGCCGGTCGGGACCGGTCGGGTCCGCCCCGGCTTCCGGCTCCCCGTCCCGCCGCCGGGCCCCGGCTAGGTGCCGTCGCCCGACACCTCGCGCCGGAGTCGGACGAGTTCGCGGCGTCGGGGTACGTGCGGCGCACGGCGTCGCGCGCCCGGTGTGGGTGTCGGACACGGCCTCGGACCGGTGAGGGGCGTCGGGGCTCGGCCGGAGGTGGAACGGGTGGGCCCCCGAAGTCACGTGCCGATCCGATCCGATCCGTGCGGTCGGCCGGCCGCGCGGCGTCGGGCGGATGGGGTGGCCCGGGCACCGTCGGCAGCCCCGGTGGGACGAGTGCCGGTTCATCGGCCCGGCCGGCCGGGCCGGGAGCGGCGATTCGACCAGGGCGGTGGTGGCCCACTGCGAGAACGCTCCGCGGTCCCGCCGGTCCGGGCATGTCGCGGAGACGCCCCCTGTCCGGCGGTCCGGCGGTCCGGCGGAGGTCGGGGGAGCCGTGTCGGTCCGGTATCCCGGCCTCCGGCGAGGGCGAGGGCGAGGGCGTGGGCGCCGGGGGCGGGGCGCCCACTGGGGTGTCCTTGGCCTGCACGCCCCGGCGACGGCCGGGCCGCGTTGCGTCCTGACCGGCGGTCGGGCGGGGCCGTTGGGTGCGCCTTCGGCGGGAGGGTCGGCCCGGCCCGCGGGCGGAGGTTCTGTCCTCGACCTGTGGGCGTCGCCGCCGGCCGGGCCGCCTCGTGTCCCGGCCAGAGCTCCGGCGGAGCCTTGCGGGGCCGGTCGGTCCTCGGCCCGCGGGCGGCGGCGGCCGGGTGCCGGGGCGGGCGGCCCGGTGCTCCGGCCGTCCGTCCGGTGGCGGCTGGTCACCGCCGGTCCACGGTGGTGCGGCCGTGCCCCGGGCGGCGGTCCAGGGCTGTTCATCGACCGCCTGTTCGGGGAAGATCAACAGGCAGAGCGCGCGGCGGCCCCCACCGACCCGGCTCCGTGGCCCGGCGCCGGTCGTGGCCCCCGACGACCGACGACCGCCGGCCACAGCGCCCGCGACCCCACCCCGAAGGGAGACGCATGGGACACATCGAGTACAGCGCGGAGATCTCCGACCTGCTCGGCCGCGTACGGCGTCGCCCCACCGCGGGCTGGCCCTGGCGGCCGGGGGAGCCGGTTCCGGCGGGGCTGCCGGTGAAGCAGTCCTGGGGCTGGCTGTTCGCGCCCGACGGCCGGGTGCTCACCCTGGTCAACCCGAAGGACGGGATCGTCAGTCTTCCCGGTGGCTCGCTGGAGCCGGAGGACCGCGGGGACCCGGGTGCGGCGCTGGCCCGCGAGTCGGCGGAGGAGGCGCAGGCGGAGATCGGCCGTCCGCTGTACCTGGGCTACCTCTACGACCGGGTCGGTTCGGCCAACGGCGGTCATGAGTGCGCGCGGGTACGGATGGCGGCCGCGCTGCGCCGGGTCGGCCCGACCGTGCCCGATCCGGCCTCCGGCCGCCACTACCGCAGGCTGCTGGTCGCCCCCGGGCTGGCGGTCGAGCTGCTCGGCTGGGGTGCGCCGGGTCTGCGGCAGGCGCGGGCGGCGGTAGCCTGCGCGGTGGCCGGACTGGGTGTACCGGCCTCCGCGAACGAGGTCATCGAGGAACTGCCCGCGGCCGGCTGCCGTTTTGCCGAGACCCGCCCCGGCCCCAGGCCCTGACGTCCCGTCGCACGCCCACCGAACACCTCCGCTCTGCCCAGCCCCGCCCGACCCGGGAGCCGACCACCGTGACCACCCCCGCCCCCGCCCCCGCCCCCACCCCCACCGCCACCGCCCCCGCCCCCGCCCCGGGCCTGTTCCACCATGTCGAGCTCTGGGTCGAGGACCTGGCGCTGACCGAGGCGCAGTGGGGCCCGGTGCTGCTGGCGCTGGGCTGTGAGCCGTTCCAGCGCTGGGAGCACGGCCGCAGTTGGCGGCTCGGCCCGGCGTACCTGGTGGTGGAGCAGTCGCCGGCGCTGCTCCCCGGCGGGCACCAGCGGCTGCGCGCCGGGCTGAACCACCTGGCGGTGCACGGATCGCGGGCGGCGGTGGACGCCGCGCTGGCGGCCGGCTGGCAGCTGCGGGTGGACACCGGTACGGCGGTGCACCTGATCGACGGTCAGGGCTTCGAGCTGGAGATCGTGCTCGGCTGAGCCTGCCCGGCCGCCCTGGTTGCCCCGGCTGAGACCGTCCGGCTGGCACGGCCGGGGCCGCCCGGATGACGCACCGCCACTCCGCCACGGAGTCAACTCGGCGACTCCCAGGTTCTCCAGGGGAAAATTCATGCTCCGCCCGGCGGCAACTTTGGCATGACCACTATTCGGTTGGGCTACTGGCTGGTATCCAGAATGTGACCCACGTCACTCCACCGGAGGTGCTCATGCGCCATGTCCGTAGCCGTGCCCTGCCCGCAACCCTTGCGGCGGTGCTCCTCTCCCTCGTCACGCTGACCGCCGCCACCGACGCCAGTGCGGCGGCCGCCCGGTACGCGGCACTCGGTGACTCCTACTCCGCCGGTGTCGGCGCCGGCAGCTACCTGAGCGACAGTGGCAGCTGCAAGCGCAGCACCAACGCCTACCCCTATCTCTGGAAGAACGCCCACGGGCCGTCGGCCTTCTCCTTCGTGGCCTGCTCGGGCGCGCGCACCGGTGACGTGCTCAACAACCAGCTGTCGGTGCTGGACTCCTCGACCACGCTGGTCAGCATCACCATCGGCGGCAACGACGCGGGCTTCGCGGACACCATGCAGACCTGCGTGCTCAACAGCGAGAGCGCCTGCCTGAGCGCGGTCGCCGCCGCGAAGAACTACGCCACCACCACGCTGCCCGGCAAGCTCGACCAGGTCTACACGGCGATCCACAGCAAGGCCCCGAACGCGCACGTGGTGGTGCTCGGCTACCCCCACCTCTACAAGATCGGCGGAAGCTGCATCTTCGGCATCGGCGACACCAAGCGGGCGGCCATCAACGGCGCCGCCGACACCCTGGACGACGTGATCGCCAAGCGGGCGGCCAACGCGGGCTTCACCTTCGAGGACGTCAGAGGGCTCTTCACCGGCCACGAGATCTGCGCCAGCGGCACGGTGTGGCTGAACAGCACCACGCTCCCGGTCGACGAGAGCTACCACCCGAAGGCGGCCGGCCAGTCGGGCGGCTACCTGCCGGCCTTCACCGCCGGGGCCTGATCCGACCGGTCCTGCGGGCGCCGGCCCGCCGCGGTGTCGCCTTGGCCCGTAC
>NZ_JBEZIR010000225.1:0-6918 GCF_040651175.1 Kitasatospora sp. NPDC048540 | reverse complement strand
ACCACCCGGGTGTTGACCGCGATCGGCCCGGCGGACCAAGCCGCGAACACCTCCGCCCGCGGCCGCGGCCCGCCCGGGCGGGGGCGTCCCGCTGCTGTGCCGCGAGGTGCCCGTCGGGCCGCCGCCGCCCGACGAGGACCGGCCGTGGACGGCGCTGTCCGCCGCGGGAGGCGAGTGATGCGCATCACTGTGCGGGGACAAAACGGACACCATCTTTGTGCACACGTTCACAAACGCATAGCCTGGCTGCCTAAGCCCAGCTTCACCCACAGGAGCACCGTGGCAATCGGCCGACCCACCCAGAGCAGTTCGCAGACGCCCGACGCAGGCGCCGCGCGCCGACCCTCCCGTGCCCGGGGCATCCCGGAGGCGACCGTCGCCCGCCTGCCGCTCTACCTGCGGGCGCTCACCGCGCTCTCCGAGCGCTCGGTGCCCACCGTCTCCTCGGAGGAGCTGGCCACCGCCGCCGGGGTCAACTCCGCCAAGCTGCGCAAGGACTTCTCCTACCTCGGCTCGTACGGCACCCGGGGCGTCGGCTACGACGTCGAGTACCTCGTGTACCAGATCTCCCGTGAGCTGGGCCTCACCCAGGACTGGCCGGTCGTCATCGTCGGCATCGGGAACCTGGGCCACGCGCTCGCCAACTACGGCGGCTTCGCCTCCCGCGGCTTCCGGGTGGCGGCCCTGCTGGACGCCGACCCGGCCGTGGTCGGCAGCACCGCGGCCGGCCTGCCGGTGCGCCACATGGACGAGCTGGAGGCCATCGTGGCCGGCCAGCAGGTCTCCATCGGCGTGATCACCACCCCGCCCGGCGCCGCCCAGCAGGTCTGCGACCGGCTGGTGGAGGCCGGCGTGACCAGCATCCTCAACTTCGCGCCCACCGTGCTGACCGTCCCGGACGGGGTGGACGTGCGCAAGGTCGACCTCTCGATAGAGCTCCAGATCCTCGCCTTCCACGAGCAGCGCAAGGCCGGCGAGGAGCCCGGGCAGGACGGCGGCATGCTGGACCGCGCCCCGGGCCCGGTCCGGGCCGCCGCGGCCAAGCTGCGCCGCGCCGCGGGCGGCGCGAAGGGCGAGCCCGCCAAGACCGAGGCCGCCAAGACCAGGTCCGGCAAGGGCACCGACGGCGACCGTTCCGCGGTGATGCCGGCATGAACGCCATGATCCACAGCTGTCGCGGGGGTCGGTCATGAGCCTGCTCGTGGTCGGCCTGAGCCACCGCACCGCCCCGGTCGGGGTGCTGGAGCGCGCCGCACTGACCGGCGACGTCCCCACCCGGCTGCTGCACGACGCCGCCGCCACGGCGACCGTCGGCGAGGCCGCGCTGGTCAACACCTGCAACCGGATCGAGCTCTACGCGGACGTGGACAAGTTCCACGCCGGCGTCGCCGAGCTGTCGCTGCTGCTCGCCCACCACAGCGGCGTCGACCTGGAGGAGCTCACCTCCCACCTGTACGTGCACTACGAGGACCGCGCCGTCCACCACCTGTTCTCGGTGGCCTGCGGCCTGGACTCGATGGTGGTCGGCGAGGGCCAGATCCTCGGCCAGCTGCGCGACGCGCTGGCCCGCGCCCAGGAGGAGCACACCGCCGGGCGCGGCCTGAACGAGCTGTTCCAGCAGGCCCTGCGGGTCGGCAAGCGGGCCCACAGCGAGACCGGCATCGACAAGGCCGGCCAGTCGCTGGTCACCTTCGGCCTGGAGCAGATCGCCGCGCAGGCCGGGGAGATCGCCGGCAAGCGGGCCCTGGTGGTCGGCGCCGGCTCGATGAGCTCGCTGGCCGCCGCCACCCTGGTCCGCGCCGGCGTCACCGACCTGCTGATCGCCAACCGCACCGCCGCCCGCGCCGAGCGCCTGGTGGAGATCCTCGGCGGCGCCGCCCGGACGGTCGACTTCGCCAAGGTGCCCGAGACGCTGGCCGACGTCGACCTGGTGATCTCCTGCACCGGCGCCGCCGGCGTGGTGATCGGCGCGCCCGAGGTCGCCGCCGCGGTCGCCGCCCGCACCGCCCCCGGCCCGCTCGCCTTCCTCGACCTGGCCATGCCGCGCGACGTCGACCACGCCGTGCACGGGCTGCCGGGCGCGCTGCTGGTCGACCTCGAGAGCCTGTCGCACGCGCACGCCGCCACCCCCGGCGCCGGCGACGTCGACGCGGTCACCACGATCGTCGCCGACGAGGTGGCGGCCTTCGCCGCCGCCCAGCGGGCCGCCCGGATCGCCCCCACCGTGGTGGCCCTCCGGTCGATGGCCTCCGACCTGGTCAGCAGCGAGCTGGCCCGGCTGGACAGCCGGCTGCCCGGCCTGGACGACCGCTCCCGGGCGGAGATCACCCAGACCGTCCGCCGGGTGGTCGACAAGCTCCTGCACGCACCCACCGTGCGGGTGAAGCAGCTCGCGGCCGAGCCCGGCGGAGCCAGCTACGCGGAGGCACTGCGCGAGCTGTTCGACCTGGACCCGGCAGCGGTGCACGCCGTCTCCGGCACCCCGGTCGGCGGCCCGGCCTCCCCGGCCGCCGGCCCCGCGATCGGCGCCCAGGCCGTCCACCCCGGTGGCAGCAAGGGAGCCGGAGCCTCCAGATGAACCACCAGTCAGCCCATCAGCACGACCAGGACGATCCTATGCATGGTCAACCGAGCACCCACGAGGGCGAGCCGCGACCGCTGCGCCTCGGCACCCGCCGCAGCGCCCTCGCGATGGCCCAGTCGGGCATGATCGCCCGCGAGGTCACCCGGGTCACCGGCCGCCCCGTCGAGCTGGTGGAGATCACCACCTACGGCGACACCTCCCGCGAGGCGCTCGCGCAGATCGGCGGCACCGGCGTCTTCGTCTCCGCCCTGCGGGACGCGCTGCTGGAGGGCCGGATCGACCTCGCCGTGCACTCCCTGAAGGACCTGCCGACCGCGGCCCCCGAGGGCCTGCGGCTGGCCGCCGTGCCCGAGCGGGAGGACCCGCGCGACGCGCTGGTCGCCCGCGACGGCCTCGGCCTGGAGCACCTGGTGGAGAAGCTGGCGGGCCGCCCGGCCCGGATAGGCACCGGCTCCCCGCGCCGGACGGCCCAGCTCAACGCCTGGGCGGCGGCCCGCGGCACCGCCCTGGAGACGGTCGCGATCCGCGGCAACGTCGACACCCGGATCGGCTACGTCGACGGCGGCGAGCTGGACGCCGTGGTGCTGGCCACCGCCGGCCTCAACCGGCTCGGCCGCGCCACCGAGATCACCGACCACCTCGACCCCGCGCTGATGCTGCCGGCCCCCGGGCAGGGCGCGCTGGCCGTCGAGTGCGTCGACGCCGGCCTGGCCGCCGAGCTGGCCGCGCTGGACCACCGGCCCACCCGGGCCGCCGTGGTCGCCGAGCGCGCGCTGCTGGCCGCCCTGGAGGCCGGCTGCTCCGCCCCCGTCGCGGCTCTCGCGACCTGGGACGGAACCGAACTGCGGCTGGAGGGCGTGGTCGGCACCGTCGACGGCGCCACGCTGCTGAAGATGACCGCCAACGGCCCGATCGTCCTGGACGAGGACGCCGAGCAGCACGCCGCGGCCCTGGGCCGCGCGCTGGCTGACCGGCTGCTCGCCCAGGGCGCGGCCAACCTGATGGGGGAGCGAGCCCGATGAGCCCCACCACCGCCGGCAGCCCGGCCGGCAACCCGGTCCCCACGACCGGTCGTTGCACATTCCTGGGCGCGGGCCCGGGAGACCCGGGTCTGCTGACCCTGCGCGCCGTCGACGTGCTGGCCTCGGCCGACGTCCTGGTCACCGACCCGCTGACGGCCGCCGCGGTGCGCACCCACTGCCCGGCCGGGGTCCAGGTGCACAGCCCGGCCGAGGACACCGGCCTGGACGTGGCCAAGCTGGTCGCGGACGCGGTCCGGGCCGGCAAGCACGTGGTCCGCACGGTCGACGGCGACCCGGGCCTGGACGGCTGCGCCGCCGAGGAGATGCTGGTCTGCGCCCGCTCGGCGATCCCCTTCGAGGTGATCCCCGGCGTCGCCCAGTCGGTCGGCGTCCCGGCGTACGCGGGCGTCCCGCTGCGCGGCAGCCACGGCGCCGACGTGCGCTTCGTCGACGGCGCCCAGCTGCTGGCCGGCTCCGCCCCCGACCTCGGCGTACCGGAGACCACCCTGGTGGTCCGCACCACCCTCGGCCAGCTGCCGGCCACCGCCAACGCCCTGGTGGCGGGCGGCCGCAAGCCCGAGTCGGCGCTCTCCGCGACGCTCTCCGGCACCACCACCCGGCAGCGCACCTTCACCTCCACGCTGGCCTCGATCGCGGCCGACCTGAAGGCGGCCCGGGTGCTGCCCTCCCCGGTGTCGGCCCCGGTCGACCCGGCCACCTCGGTGATAGCCGTGGTGGGGGAGCAGGTCGCGCACCGCTCGTCCCACTCCTGGTTCGAGACCAAGCCGCTGTTCGGCTGGAACGTCCTGGTGCCGCGCACCAAGGAGCAGGCCCACGGCCTGTCCGACCAGCTGCGCTCGTACGGCGCGGTGCCGCAGGAGGTGCCCACCATCGCGGTGGAGCCGCCGCGCACCCCGCAGCAGATGGAGCGCGCCATCAAGGGCCTGGTGACCGGCCGCTACGAGTGGATCGCCTTCACCTCGGTCAACGCGGTCAAGGCCGTCCGCGAGAAGTTCGAGGAGTACGGGCTGGACGCCCGGGCCTTCGCCGGCATCAAGGTCGCGGCGGTCGGCGAGACCACCGCGCAGGCGCTGGTGGACTTCGGCGTCAAGCCGGACCTGGTCCCCTCCGGCGAGCAGTCCGCCGCCGGGCTGCTGGAGGACTGGCCGCCGTACGACCCGGTCTTCGACCCGATCGACCGGGTGCTGCTGCCGCGCGCCGACATCGCCACCGAGACCCTGGTGGCCGGTCTGGTCGAGCTCGGCTGGGAGGTGGACGACGTGACGGCGTACCGCACCGTCCGCGCCTCGCCGCCGCCGGCCGAGACCCGGGAGGCGATCAAGGGCGGCGGCTTCGACGCGGTGCTCTTCACCTCCTCCTCCACCGTGCGCAACCTGGTCGGCATCGCCGGCAAGCCGCACAACGTCACGATCATCGCCTGTATCGGCCCGGCGACCGCCAAGACCGCCGAGGAGCACGGCCTGCGGGTCGACGTGATGGCGCCAGCGCCGTCCGCCGGCGCCCTCGCCCAGGCCCTCGCGGAGTTCGGCGCCAACCGCCGGGACACCGCGACGGCCGCCGGTGAGCCGGTCTACCGGCCCAGCGAGCGCCGTCCCGGCTCGCGCCGCAAGGCCGCGCGCTGACACCCCGCCCGGGGAGGCCCCGCCTCCCCGGGCCTTCCACCGTTCGGAGTCGCCCCGTGTCCGCCGAGTTCCCGTACGTCCGCCCGCGCCGACTGCGCACCAGCCCGGCGATGCGCCGGCTGGTCGCCGAGACCAGGCTGCACCCGGCCGAGCTGATCCTGCCCGCCTTCGTGCGCGAGGGGATCGACGAGCCGCGGCCGATCACCTCGATGCCGGGCGTCGTCCAGCACACCCGGGACACCCTGCGCAGGGCCGCGGTCGAGGCGGCCGAGGCGGGCCTCGGCGGCATCATGCTGTTCGGCGTCCCCGAGGTGCAGGACGCGGTCGGCAGCGAGGGCACCAACCCGGACGGCATCCTGCAGCAGGCGATCCGCGACGTGGTGGCCGAGGTCGGCGACGCCCTGGTGGTGATGAGCGACCTCTGCCTGGACGAGTACACCGACCACGGCCACTGCGGCGTGCTCGCGGCCGACGGCAGCGTGGACAACGACGCCACCCTGGCCCGGTACGCCGACATGGCCGTGGTGCAGGCCGACGCGGGCGTCCACCTGGTCGGCCCCTCCGGCATGATGGACGGTCAGATCGGCGTGGTCCGGCAGGCCCTGGACCAGGCCGGCCACCAGGAGGTGGGCATCCTCGCCTACACAGCCAAGTACGCCTCGGCCTTCTACGGCCCGTTCCGCGAGGCGGTCGGCTCCTCGCTCAAGGGCGACCGCAAGAGCTACCAGCAGGACCCCGCCAACGCCCGCGAGTCGCTGCGCGAGCTGGAGCAGGACCTCGCCGAGGGCGCGGACCTGGTGATGGTCAAGCCCGCCATGGCGTACCTGGACATCCTGCGGCAGATCGCCGACGCCTCCCCGGTGCCGGTCGCCGCGTACCAGGTCTCCGGCGAGTACGCGATGATCGAGGCCGCCGCCGCCAACGGCTGGGTGGACCGCGAGCGGATCATCCTGGAGACCCTCACCTCGATCCGCCGGGCCGGCGCCGGGCAGATCCTGACCTACTGGGCGCTGGAGGCCGCCCGGATGGTCCGCTGACCCGGCATCCCCACCCGACACCCCCTATGACACGGCCGGAGGCCGGGCCGCGGTGGATCCGCGACCCGGCCTCCGGTACGTCCCGCCCGGTGTCAGTCGATGACGGCGATGCCCTCGGCGCCGCCCGCGACGGCGGTGGAGGTCGCCCAGCCCCACTGCTGGCCGGCCGCGAAGATGTGGCTGGTCTCCGCCCAGCCGTGCTGCTCGCCGGCCAGGAAGGGCTCGTGTGCGGACGCCACGAACTCGCCACCGCCGCCCGCGGCGACGTGCGCGTACGCGGGGGCGGAGACGCCGGCGAGGGCCACCGCGGCGACGGTGGTGAGCAGGGCCTTGCCCAGCATGCTCTTCATGAGAAGTCCTCTCTTGTGCGCGCTCTCGGCACCCTGCGGACAGAGCCGACGGCGCGCGTGACGGGGGGTCACTACACGTGATCACAATGGTGCGACGGCCGATGGTCAGTACGCGCCGGATCGACGCGCTGTCACCCGAACGCACCGCAGCCGTACGGGTGTTGGCGGCCCGATAAAACGGCGAATGCCGGGCCGGGGGTGAATCCCCCCGGCCCGGCGTCCGCTGCTGCCCGGTAGATCAGCCGATCAGGTGGCTGACGCCACCGTCGCCGCTGCCCACGG
>NZ_JBEZIR010000224.1:0-7086 GCF_040651175.1 Kitasatospora sp. NPDC048540 | reverse complement strand
CTGGTTCGGGGCGCCGAGATCGCGGTGATCCGTCGGACGCGGAGCACGCGGCCCACCGCCCAGTCATACCCGCTGCCCGCTCCGGGCGCGGGGAGCCGCGCCCGCCGGATCCGGCGGCGTAGCGTGGGCAGCCGTCCCGTCCGGTCCGTCCCCGAGGATCCGCCGATGAACTCCCGTCTGCTCCGCCTCACCGGCGCCGCCACCGCGGTGTACGGGTTCGCCGTCGCCGCCCGCCCCGGGCTGCTGGCCCGGCCGTCGGGGCTGGCCGGGCCGGACGGCCGTACCCCGGACGCGGTCGCCGTCTGCCTGCGGCCGCTGGCCTGGCGGGACGCGGCCTGCGGCCTGGCGATGGCGCTGGCGCCGGATGCGCGGAGCCTGCGGACCGCCACCGTGCTGCGGCTGGCCGCCGACCTCGGCGACGCGGCGCTGCTGGGCCGGACCCTGCCCGGACGCGGGTACCGGAGGATGGCGGTCGCGGTGTCGGTGGGCTGGGGAGCGCTGTCGGCGGCGGGCCTGCTGCTGCCGGAGCGCCGCTGAGGGCGCGGCCCCGGGCAGGCGTGTCCGGGTGCGGGCGGCCGCGGGGCTTGGCAGGGTTGGGACGTGATGTCCCGCCGGCGAACCCCCTTGGAGCCCCCGTCATGAGCGCGCAACCGCAGGCCCAGATCGGCGTCACCGGACTGGCCGTCATGGGCAGCAACCTGGCCCGGAACTTCGCCCGCCACGGCTACCGGGTCGCGGTCCACAACCGGACCGGGTCGAAGACCACGGCGCTGGTGGAGGAGTTCGGGCACGAGGGGGACTTCCGGCCGTCCGGGAGCGTCGAGGAGTTCGTGGCCTCGCTGGAGCGGCCCCGGCGCATCGTGATCATGGTCAAGGCGGGGGCGCCGACCGACGCCGTCATCGACGAGCTGGTCCCGCTGCTCGACCAGGGCGACGTGGTGGTGGACGGCGGGAACGCGCACTTCCTCGACACCCGCCGCCGCGAGAAGGCGCTGCGCGAACGCGGGCTGCACTTCGTCGGCACCGGCATCTCCGGCGGTGAGCAGGGCGCGCTGGAGGGCCCGAGCATCATGCCCGGCGGCACCGAGGAGTCGTATCGGGTGCTCGGCCCGCTGCTGGAGGACATCGCGGCGAAGGTCGACGGCGAGCCCTGCTGCACCCATGTCGGCCCGGACGGGGCCGGCCACTTCGTCAAGATGGTGCACAACGGCATCGAGTACGCCGACATGCAGCTCATCGCCGAGGCCTACGACCTGCTGCGGCACGGCGCCGGCCTGCAGCCCGCGGCCATCGCCGAGGTGTTCCGGACCTGGAACGGCGGCCGCCTGGAGTCCTACCTGATCGAGATCACCGCGGAGATCCTGGCGCACACCGACGCGGCCACCGGCAAGCCGTTCGTCGACGTGGTGCTGGACCAGGCCGAGCAGAAGGGCACCGGCCGCTGGACCGTGCAGACCGCGCTGGAGCTCGGGGTGCCGGTCAACGGGATCGCGGAGGCGGTGTTCGCCCGCTCGCTCTCCGGCAGCGACGCGCTGCGCGCGGCCACCCGCGGCCTGCCCGGGCCGACCGAGACCTGGCTCGACAGCGCCGCCGCGGACCGCTTCGCGGAGGACGTCGAGCAGGCGCTGTACGCCTCCAAGATCGTCGCCTACGCGCAGGGCTTCCACCAGATCCAGGCCGGCAGCGCCGAGTACGGCTGGTCGATCGACCCCGGCGCGATGGCGGTCATCTGGCGCGGCGGCTGCATCATCCGGGCCCGCTTCCTGGACCGGATCAGGGCCGCGTACCACGGGGACCGCGAGCTGCCCACGCTCCTGATCGACGACCACTTCCGGCAGGCCCTCGGCGACGCCCAGTCCGCCTGGCGCCGGGTGGTGTCGACCGCCGCGCAGCTGGGCGTTCCGGTGCCGGGCTTCGCCACCGCCCTCGCCTACTACGACAGCCTGCGCGCCGAGCGGCTGCCGGCCTGCCTGGTCCAGGGCCAGCGCGACTTCTTCGGCGCGCACACCTACCGGCGGGTCGACCGGGACGGCACCTTCCACACCCTCTGGGGCGACGACCGCAGCGAGGAGCAGCACTGACGGACCCGGCCCGGCGCGCGGGAGCGGTGAACGACCTGCGAACGATCTGTGCGGATGCCTGAAGATCCGCGACGTGGGGCCGGGTCCGGAACGTCACCTCCATGACGGGTAGTCAGCCCACGAATGGAGTCCCCCGCCATGCCGTTCCGCCTGCGCGCCCTGGCCGCGTCCGCCCGGTCGGGCCTGCTCCGCCTGCCCGGCCGGATGTCCTGGGACTACCCGCGCACGGGCAGACGGGGCGTCCGGCGCTGGCTGCCGTCCTGGCGGCAGTGGCTGGTGCTGACCGCGGCCGGGGCACTGGGGCTCGTGGCCCTGATCGGGGTCGCGTACGCCCGCACCGACATACCCGAGGACCTGAACGCCTTCGCCACCCAGCAGAACAACGTCTACTACTGGGCGGACGGCACCGAGATGGCCCGCACCGGGCTGACCAACCGCCAGGACGTCCCGCTGGACCAGGTGCCCGGACCGGTGAAGGGCGCCGTGCTGGCCGCCGAGAACGCCACCTTCTACTCCGACCACGGGGTCTCGCCCAGCGGCATTGCGCGGGCGCTGTACCGGACCGTCTCCGGCGGTGACACCCAGGGTGGCTCGACCATCACCCAGCAGTACGTCAAGAACGCCTACCTCAACCAGGACCGCACCCTGTCGCGGAAGTTCACCGAGGTCCTGCTGGCCGTCA
Source organism: Kitasatospora sp. NPDC048540 (assembly GCF_040651175.1). Taxonomy (NCBI): domain Bacteria; kingdom Bacillati; phylum Actinomycetota; class Actinomycetes; order Kitasatosporales; family Streptomycetaceae; genus Kitasatospora; species Kitasatospora sp. NPDC048540. The sequence continues at coordinate 4,323 of NZ_JBEZIR010000224.1, read as the reverse complement.
AGCTCGACCGGCACCTCGACAAGGACGAGATCCTCGCGGGCTACCTCAACACCAGCTGGTTCGGCCGCGGCAGCTACGGCATCCAGCGCGCCGCACACGCCTACTACGGCAAGGACGTCTCCCAGCTCGACCCCAGCGAGGGCGCGATGCTCGCCGCCCTGCTCAAGGGCGCAGGCCTGTACGACCCGGCGCTGGGGCCGGCCGCGCACCAGCGGGCCGTGGAGCGCTGGTCCTGGATCCTGGACCGGATGGTGGAGACCGGGGCACTGACCGCCGCGCAGCGGGCCGGGTACACCGTCTTCCCCGAGCCGAGGACCCCCGAGCCGCAGGTCGGGATGGCCGGGCAGGTGGGGTACCTGGTCGAGGTGGCCCGCTCCTACGTGGAGTCCCACAGCGACATCACGCCCGCCCAGTTCGACCTGGGCGGCCACCAGATCTACACCACCTTCGAGAAGCCCCGCACGACGGCCCTGGCCGCGGCGGTCGGCCGGGCGGGCGCGGGGCTGAGCCCCGACACCAGGGCCGAGGACCGGTACGTCCGGGTGGGCGCCACCTCGGTCGCCGCGGACGGGCGGATCCTCGCCCTGTACGGCGGACCGGACTACCTCAAGCAGGGCTTCAACAACGCCAACACCTCCAACGTGCCGGTCGGTTCGGCGTTCGGCCCGCTGGTCTATGCCGCGGGCCTCGGCCAGGGCGTGCAGCGCGAGCGCGGGGGACCCCGGACCCCGGTCCTGCCCGGCACCCTCTACGACGGCGACGACGGGGTCAAGGTGATGACACCGGAGGGGCCGTACTGGGGACGCGACGGGAAGATCGTCAAGGGCCGCAACGCGGGCGGCCGGTCCTGGGGGAAGATCAGCCTGCACACCGCGGTGGCCCAGGCGGTGAACACCCCGATCATGCAGCTCGGCATGGACGTCGGCCTGGACAAGGTCCGCCGGACGGCACTCGACCTCGGCCTGCTGCCCGACAGCACCGGTCCGCTGGTCCCGGCCTTCTCGCTCGGCAACTCGACGCCCAGCACGATCCGGATGGCCGGCGCCTACAGCACCTTCGCCTCCGGCGGCCGGCACACCGACCCCTACTCGGTGCTGAAGGTCACCCGGGGCGGCGCCGACCTCCCGCTGCGGCTGCCGCCGACCGTCACCGCGATCACCCCGCAGGTCGCCGCGGAGGTCACCGACGCGCTGACGGACGCGGTCAAGGGCGGCAGCGCGGCCGGTGCGCAGGCCGTCGCGCCGGGCGCGGCGGGCACCTCGGGCACCTCCCAGGACAACACGGCCGGCTGGTTCGTCGGCACCGCCGGCACCACCTCGACGGCGGTCGTGGTCTTCCGGATGGACCCGAAGACGCTGGTCCTGCAGCCGCTGGACGGCCTCGGCGGCGGCGCGCCGGCGATGTCCGCCACCGGACTGCCGCTCGCGGTGTGGAGTGGCTACCAGCAGGCGGCGCCGGCGGGCTGACCGCCCGTCGGCGCCGCCCGGCGCGGGCTACCGGACGAAGGTGGACCAGTCCGGGGCCTGTGCGGGATCCAGCTGGCGCAGCCGGGCCAGCACCTGCGGATCCTGGGCGTCCATCCAGTCCGCCACCTCACGGAAGGAGACACAACGGACACCGTCCCGCCGGCAGACGTCCTTCATCACGTCCTCGACGGCCTTCATGTAGATGCCGCCGTTCCAGGTCTCGAAGTGGTTCCCGATGAACAGCGGCGCCCGGCTGCCGTTGTAGGCCCGCTCGAAGCCGTTGAGGTAGCCGTCCCTGGTCTGCTTCTCCCAGGCGGCGTACTTGGCGGGGTTGCCCTTGGTGTTGTCGCCGGACTGGTTGACCTGGAAGTTGAAGTCCATCGACAGCACCTGCTTGTCGGTCTGCGGGTACGGCACCAGCTGGAGCGGGAAGTTCCACACGCCGTTCAGCTTGTTCGGCCAGACCTGGAAGTCGCCCGGCGAGCTGGCGTCGTAGCGCCAGCCGAGCGCCTGCTCGGCCGGCAGCAGGGTCTTCTGCCCCTCCAGGCACGGCGCCCGGCCGCCGACCAGCTCCTTGCGGTAGTCGAACGGCAGCGGGGCGACGTCCTTGAAGCCGGTGTTGGTCCGCCAGTTCTCCACGAAGGAGTACGCCTGGTCGATCTCGCTGCGCCACTCGTCGGTGGACCAGTCGCCGCCGCCCTTGGCGCCGCAGAAGTGGCCGTTGAAGTGGGTGCCGATCTCGTCGCCGGCCTGCCAGGCCAGCCGCAGCTGCTCCAGGGTCTCCCGGACGTGGGCCTCGGTCGGGAAGTCGATCGCGGCGGCGCCCGCCGCGTGCTGCGGCGGCCGGTAGATCCCGCGTTTGGCGGCCGGGAGCAGGTAGATGCCGCTGAGGAAGAAGGTCATCCGGGCGTTGTTCTGCTCGGCGAGCTTGCGGAACCGGGAGAACAGGTGGTCGTCGTTCTCCAGCGCGCCGTCCCAGGAGAACACCACGAACTGCGGCGGCTTCTCACCGGGTTTCAGCCGCTCGGCGGGCTGCGGCCCGGGCTGGGGCCCGGTGTAGGAGGTGGAACCGTCGCCCAGCACGGTCACCTTGCCGTCCCAGGCGGGCTCGGCCGGGCGCGGCACCGGGAGCGGGAGCGGGAGCGGCGCCGGGGCGGCGGCGCTCGCCCCGGCGGCCTCCGGCGGGGCGTTCCCGGTGGATCCCGCCTCGGGGGCGCCCGCCCCCGCCAGGACCAGACTGCCCGCGAGCAGGGCAGCCGTGCGCTTTCCAGTCCTCACCATCGGCCTCGCTCCGTATCGATATCTGACGTGTCATCACCCCTTCCTACGTGGTGGGAAATGGATTGGTTTCGCATGATCTGAGACGTTTTCGGCCCACCTCCACGGCCCCGGCCCCCGGCCGGGCCGCGCCCGCACTATTGACGGTGGTTCTAATAGTGCCTAGCTTCTGGACCGGGGCCGAATCCACCGAACCGAGGAGCCGCTGATGTCAGCACCCGCACGAGGGGCCGAGGCCGGACCGGACGCACCCGGGCGCGAACGCACCGCCCAGCGGCTGCTGGCCTCCTCCGCCAAGCTCTCCTTCGACCCGCTCAAGGACGTCGACTGGCAGTCCCCGCCCGTCCCCGGCCGCTACTACGCCCCGCCCCACCACCTGTCGCTCTACGGCACCGAGCTGTGGGACACGCTCGGCGAGGAGCAGCGGATCGAGCTGAGCAAGCACGAGGTCGCCAGCATCGCGGCCGTCGGCATCTGGTTCGAGGAGATCCTGATGCAGATGCTGCTGCGCCACGCCTTCGACCGGGACCCCACCACCGCACACGTCCAGTACGCGCTCACCGAGATCGCCGACGAGTGCCGGCACTCCGTCATGTTCGCCCGGATGATCTCCTGGATGGGTGTGCCCGCATACCGCCCGAACGCGCTGGCGCACAACCTCGGCCGGATCTTCAAGGCCACCTCCACGCACAGCCAGACCTTCGGCGGCACGATGTACGTCGAGGAGATCCTGGACGCCTTCCAGCGCGAGGTGATGAACGACGAGAGCCTGCAGCCGCTCACCCGCCAGGTCTCCCGGATCCACGTCATCGAGGAGTCCCGGCACATCAGCTACGCCCGCGAGGAGCTGCTGCGTGAACGGCTCGGCCCGGTGCGCCGCCGCTGGGAGCAGCTGTTCGTCGGCCTGATCGTCTACGTCGCGACCGTCAGCCTGGTCAACCCCCGGCTGTACGCGGCCGTCGGCATCGACCCCGCGGCCGGGCGCCGCGCGGCCGCGGCCAACCCCCACTGGCGGGCCACCAAGGTCAGGCTGGCGGCCAAGGTGATCGGGGTACTGGACCGGGCCGGACTGGTCGGCCGGACCAACCGGTGGCTGCTGCGGGCGGCCGGCGTGCTGGCCTGAGACGGGTGCCCGGCGGTGAGCCCGGTGAGCGGCGGTGAGCGGCGGTGAGCGGCGGCGCGGCGGGCCGGTACGGCGGATGGCGGTGCCCGGCTGGCGGGCGCCGCGGCGCAGGCGGAGCCTGGCGGCACGTGTGCCCGCAACCCACCGGAGGAACCCCATGACCGTCACCGCCGACCTCGACAAGGTGCTCGACAAGGCCTACGAGAACCTCAGCCTGCCCGAGGTGCTGGACGCGCCCGTCGCCGCGCTCGCCGGAGTGACCGACGCGCACGGCGAGGCGCTGGCCGCGCTGCGGATCAAGACCGTCGGCGACCTCGGCCGCAACAAGTACGTCCGCTGGGCCGTCGCCATGGCGGATCTTCAGGACCGCACCAACTGACCGGGCGGCCCCGGCCCCCGGGCGCCGTCGGTCATCGTCTCGTCGCCGGGATGGCTGTGCAGCGCGAAGCGGCCGTC
>NZ_JBEZIR010000223.1:0-7089 GCF_040651175.1 Kitasatospora sp. NPDC048540 | reverse complement strand
GCGCCGGCCGGGCTCGTCGGCGAGCTGGTCCGTGAGCTGGCGCCCCGGCCCGAGCACCGCGCCTGCCTATCGGGTGTTTGCCGACGGGGATGGGGGATCCGACAGGCTGCTGGCTCGCGGTATCGATCACCGTTACCGTGCCGTCCGTCCGGTTGGTGACGTACGCACGGCCACCATCCGCACTGGTGGCGACGGCGCTCGGACCCCGCCCGCTGGGGATGCTCTCGCCACCTGAACGACCGGTGGTGGCATCGGCGTCGGCGATCCTTACGGAGTCTGTATAGGCGTCAGTGGTGTAGAGGCGACTCTCGCCAAGGGCGAAGGCGGCACCTCGCGGAACGGTGTGGAGGCTGTTGGGGAGCCGGGTGGCGGTGACGGTGTTGCTTGCGGCGTTGGCGACGTAGAGGTTGCCGGTCCAGGTGACGGCCGCACCGTAGGGGGCTTTGCCGGTCTTGATGGGATCGCCGACGGGCTTGTTGGTCGTGGTGTCGATGGCTGTGACGGAGTTCCCGGTCCTGCCGTTTGCCTCGGAGCCGTTGTTGGTGACCAGCAGGTGGTCGTTCCACGGAGTGAGGGTGACGGAGAAGGGCTGGTTTCCGACCGGGACCGGATCGCCGATGCTGCGGCCGGCCGCGGTGTCGATGACTGACACCGTGCCGGCGCCGTTGTTGGCGACGTAGGCGCGGCTCCCGTCCGGGGAGAGGGCGATCCCGGCGGGCTGGTTGCCGACCTTGATGGGTTCACCGACGGTGGTGTTCGTGGCGGTGTCGATCACCGACACCGTCCCGGCACCCGTATTGTTCGTGACGTACAGTCGGCTGCCGTCCGCACTGGTCTGCAGGAGGAACGGTGCGGTACCGGCCTTGACGGGCTCCCCGACCACCGTGTTGCTGGCGGTGTCGATGACCGATACCGTGCCGGCGCCGTTGTTGGCGACGTAGGCGCGGCTCCCGTCCGGGGACAGTGTGATCCCGAGCGGGCCGGCGCCGACCTTGACGGGCTGGCCCACGACGGTGTTCGTGGCGGTGTCGATCACCGACACCGTGCCGTCGGCGTTGTTCGTGACGTAGACCCGGCTGCCGTCCTTGCTGACCGCCGACCACGCAGGGTCGGCGCCGACCTTGACGGGCTGGCCCACGACGGTGTTCGTGGCGGTGTCGATCACCGACACCGTCCCGCCGAGCATGCTGGTGACATAGGCACGGCTCTCGTCCGGCAGCAGTGTGACCGAGTCCGGGTAGGCCCCGACCGGGATCGGATCAGCCGCCGCATCCTCGGCCGTGGCGTCCCCCGGCGGACCCGGCCGCTGGATCTCCTGCGAGACGGGCGGCTGAGGCTGAGGGCCGGGCCCGTCACCCTCGGGTGCCTCCGTCGGCGCCGACGCCGACGCCGCCTCCGCGGCTGCCGTCACCGGAGCATCGTCCTCCGACGCGGACGCGGACGCGGGAAACGCCACCACCGCCAGCGGCGATGCCAACGCGACAGCCACCGACAGCAACCGACGACGAGAACGGGGAAGCCGAGACATCGACACGAACCTGCACTCCTCAACAGTGATCTCGAACGAGCGGCACGATCCGCACAGGCAACATCCGGTCCGTACACCCTCCCCGCCGCACACTGCAGCAGGGACAAGCACGACCACACGGCCGCGTCCACACCACTACACTCCCGCCCACCGCCCACCCGCACCCACCAAACAGCCACACCACTGGGGGAACAACTCACCCGGCAGCTCCCGCCCCGGGTCTGTCCATTGAACGGCTCCGTCCCGTAATCGGTGGTTACCGAGTGTGACGGGTGTCGTTGACAGGTCATGCGAGATGTCAACGAGCTTGTGGGAACGGTGTTTTCAGGGTTGTCGCCGCTGGTGATCGAGGACGTAGTGGACGAGGGTGAGGTGATTCGGGTGGTGGCGGCCCCGAGACCCTGGTCGAGCGCGAGGTCGAGCGTCCGGTACCGGGCCTGAACGAGGTCCTGGTCCGGGTGCACGCGGCCGGGGTGAACCCGGTCGATTGGAAGAACCAGGGGCAGTGGCGCCCTCGTGGAGTGGAACGCCGTTCCGGCGGTCGGCTGGGATGTCTCTGGCACGGTCGAGGCCGTCGGCCCCGGGGTCGGTCTGTTCAGCCCCGGGGACGAGGTCTACGGGATGCCGCTGTTCCCGCGTCAGGCGGGTGCGTACGCGGAGTTCGTGGTGGCCCCGGCCCGCCATCTTGCCCGTAAGCCGGCCGGTCTGACGCACGTGGAGGCGGCGGCGTTGCCGTTGGCGGCGCTGACCGCGTGGCAGGCGCTGGTGGAGACGGCCGATGTGCGTCCCGGGGAGCGGGTCCTGCTGCATGCGGCGTCGGGCGGGTCGGGCATCTCGCGGTGCAGATCGCCAAGGCACGTGGTGCGTACGTCATCGGCACGGCCAGCGCGGGCAAGCACGACCTGGTGCGGGAGCTGGGTGCGGACGAGGTGATCGACTACCGGGCGGTGCGGTTCGAGGACGTCGTCTCCGATGTCGACGTCGTGCTGGACGGAATCGGCGCAGAGGCGGCCGAGCGTTCGCTGAAGGTGCTGCGGGAAGGCTGCCGGCTGGTCACCCTGCCCGGGCCCGACGACGTTCCGGCTGCCGGGGACGGGGTGCGGGCGGTGTGGGTCCTGGTGGAGCCGGACCAGCTCGGCCTGCGGGAGATCGCCGCGCTGGTGGAACGGGGCGAACTGAAGCCGGTGGCCGGGGCCGTCGTGCCGCTGGCCGACGCCGCCAAGGCTCACGAGCTGGGTGAGCAGGACCGTAGCACCGGCAAGATCGTCCTCGCTGTGGCCTGACGGCCTCGGCCCTTCAGCGGCGGGCGGGACGGCCGGGTTCGGGTCCCCGCGCGAGGTGTCCTGCCGGTCCGCCCTGGCTTGTCACCGGCGGCCGGTGTGAGTCCCGGACGGGTCGGCGTCTCTGCTGCCCCGGGCATCCGGGCCGACTGCGAGCCGTCGCCTCCGTGCGCGTTCCCCTCGGCCCCGCCACGTTGAGCGGGGCCGAGGGGAACACCTGTGTCAGACTGCCGCAGGAGTGAGCCGGTGCGTTTCGTCGACGATTTCGACGAACCGGTCCTCGAGGGCCGTCTGGTGCTGCCGGCCGTGGTGGGCGCAGAACAGCAGGGTGCCCTGGCCGAGCCGGGCGAGGAAGTAGGCCTGAGCGCCGCAGCGGTCGCATCGGTCCTGCGCGGTGAGTATGGGGTCTGTCATATCGGGCTGCTCCGTATCGGTTGTATGGGGTTGGCTCCGTGGCCCGGTCAGCGACAGGGCGGGTGGGTGGGCTGGGGTGGGGTGGTCTATGCGGCTATCGGCAGCTCCGCCCAGTGGGTGGCGTGTCCCGGACCGGGGGTGACTCCGTGGTCACTGGCCAGAGCCGTGACGATGAGGCTGCCGCGGCCGTGTTCATCGGGCGCGCAACTCGCGACCCAGTCACCGGGTTCCTGCGAGGCGCCGCCGTCGTCGACCGCTACCGACACGACCGCGTCGTTCTCGGGCATCTCCAGGTGGAGCGTAACGGGGGGCAGGGCATGCTCGACGGCGTTGGTGACCAGTTCGGAGACGACCAGGAGCGTCCTGTCCACGCAGTCATCGTCCAGGCCCCATGCCCGGAGGGTGTGCCGTGTCACGTCGCGGGCGGTGGTGGCTGCCCGCTCGTGGTGCGGCAATGACCACTGGCGTGACTCGTCGGCCTGCGGTCCCTCGATCACGGCCACCAGGCCGGGCCGGGGGCCTTCACCTGCGGCCGGACCGTGGTGGGGTGCCCGGTTGCCGGTATTGAGAGTGGCGGGGGCGGTCATGACAGTCACATCCGAGGAGTTCGACGGGGCGGACGATCTGGTTCCAAGCCTGCCTTTCCGGGACAGTGGCGGGGATCCCACGATCGGGCCGACGGCCGGGTGAAACCGCCGTCCTGCGGCAGGCCTGGTCGGTCGTGTACGAATGCCGGCCCCACCGGGCTCAGGCCGGCAGCAGTGGTTCCGGGCCGGCAGGCCGCCGACTCCCCCGGGCGTCCGCCTCGGGGATCTCGGACGCATGTCACAACATGGTGCGCCGGTCAGGGATGATCTCGTACAGGCCGGTGCCCAGCTTGCGGAAGCGGCCCCCCGTGGCTCGTGCGATCCGGGCCCGCCACACGTCCTGCCGGTCCGCAGCCAGTCCGTCGCGCATCTCCACATACACGCGGACCAGGGCTAGCTCCTGGTCGGTCAGGCCTCTTTCGGACATGGATCTACCTCGGCCGAGCGCACGACAACGATCCCTTCACTCTACGACCGCGTCCCTCCCGCCGCCGGTGCTGCAGGCGGCGTGCCACAGTGTGCGGATGCCTGGCAGGGGTGGACGAACCAGCCGACCGAAGGATCCGGCTCCGCTGCTGGGCGTTGCGCCGGTTACGGAGTGCATCCAAGTGCTTACGTTGGCCCTGTTCGCCACCTTCCCTCTCCGCCGGTGAGGGGCAGGGCAGGACCGTGGAACGATACGGGGAGATTGGCATGACCACTGACAGCGCAGCCGCACGTGACCGGCAGGAACGTTTCGAACAAGGCATGGACCTCCTTTCCCGGATCAACGGAGAGGCCGGCGAGCGGATGGTGGCCGCACTCGCGGACGTCTCCCCGGAACTCGCCCACCAGATCGCGGCCTGGGCATTCGCCGAGATCTACGCCCGCCCCGCGCTCCCACCCCGCGACCGCCAACTCGTCACCCTCGGCATGCTCACCGCCCTCGGCGGGTGCGAGCCCCAGCTGGAGGTCCACGTCAACTCCTCACTCAACGTCGGGCTGACCCCCGACGAGATCATCGAGGCGCTGCTCCACTCCACCGCCTACTGCGGATTTCCCAGGGCGATCAACGCCACTCTCACCGCGAAGCGCGTGTTCGTCGAACGGGGCCTGCTGCCCGCCCGCGATATCTGACGCCGCCACCTGGCGCCGCCGCGGCCCGCGGACCCGTGCGGGCCGCGAACTGCCGGGGTGCACGAACTGCGAGAATGATCCGGGCGCAGGCCGAAGCGCCGCGTCCGAGGCGGTGGCCCGTGGGGCGCGCCGCCCTTGCCTCCGCCGTCCCCGCCCAGCAGCACCCGCGGCCGGCGAATCCACCGGCGCACCGACCACGAGGCTTCCTCGGCCGACTCGGCCAGGGCCTCGACCGTCTCCTCGCGGGCGATGACCGCGCGCGGCGCGGCCTCATCCGCCTCGGCCACAGCAGCCTGAAGCCGCTCCAGCTCGCCCGCACTCCTCCGCCCGGGCCAGCAGCACCCGCTCGCGCCTCTCCAGCACCCCAGCACCGACGGCATCCACCACCACCTCCCCACACCCCGCACCCACGCGAGGCTCCGAGTACGCCTACCGACCGACAGCCACACACCTCACCTGGAAAAACGTGACCCTGCCTTCGGTTTGGGACTCGCTTCTGAGACATGACGCAGTGCGCAGTTCCGGCAGACATTCGTACGCCGGCAGCACTCCCAGCGCATCAGCCTCTGGAGTACCCGCAGAAGGACCGGTCAGGCAGCAGGTCAACCGGGTCACCAAGGCCCGCGACCTGCCGGTGGGGACGCTGGACGCGCTGTTCGCAACGTACGCCGAGGGCCGCGCTCGGCTCCTCGGCCAGGAAGACGTCAACGTCGTCCTGCTCAACCAGGCCGTGACCGCCCACCGGGCCTGCGGGCGGCGGAGATCGCGGCCTCGCCGAGCGCGCCGCGCAGCCAGGGGTTGCCCTTGCCGGTCTTGCCGGAGGTGTTCTCGTTGCCGGACTGGATGGTGCGTGGGGACGGTTTCGCCCGAGAGATCAGGTGCCCGGGGGTCGGGAAGACCGCGGCGAGGTCGGGTCCCGGTCTCGGCGAGGATCACCTGCGCGGTGCTGGGCCCGATGCCGGGGATCTCGTCGGGGCGCTCGGTGTCGGACATCGGCACCAGCACCCCCTGCCCCGTGCCGTCCGTCGGATCGGTGTCGGTGAACGCGGTGGGTGCGTGGTCGGCGAACAGGTGCGTGATCCGGGAGGCGAGCTTGTCGATCCGCGCGGTGAGGTGGTCGGTCATGTCGAGCAGTGTGCGCATCATGAAGGAGTGGCGCTCCTCGAACCCGCCGCGCAGGGCCCTCGGCCGGCTGGGGCGGGGACGCCTTCACGGTGCCGTGCGCGAGGGAGGCCAGCGCGAGCGGGGACCGCTCGCCGGTGATCAACGCTCGAGCATTGCCCGGCCCGAGACGCCGTAGATGTCCGACAGCGCCGTGGTCAGCTTGATCCGGGCACCTCCAGGAGCTCCTCGCCGCGCTGCTTGTGGCGGGTCCGCCCATGGGTGAGCACCGCGCGGGTGCGGGTCAGGTCCCGCAACTCGCGGACCGGTTTCGGTAGCGCGAACGCGCCCCGCAGCATGCCGCGTTCGGCGAGCTTGGCCAGCCACACCGAGTCGAGCCTGTCCGTCTTCGGGCAGTCTGGGACGTTCTTCACGTCCCGGGCGTTGACCGGGCAGGAGTCCAGTCCACGGGCCTCCAGGGAAGAACTACGGCTTTCAGTACGTCGAGGTCGCCTCCTTGATCACCTGGGTCACGCCCTGACAGACCAGGTGATCGGCCAGGGCCAAAATCGCCCCGAGGTCACCGCGCAGAGCGAGACCCGCTGCACCCGCCGACCCGAGCCGTCGTCGTGTGGGACCCGCACGCACACCATCCCCGACGCCTTGGGGATGTCGATCGCCGAAACCCGCTCCACGAGCTCGGCAGACAGCTCCACTCCCACATCGACGCTTGCGGTGTCCGACACCGGCGTCCCTCCCTCACCTCTCGAACCGGCACCGCGAAGCGGTTCCCACCCACAGGGGCCGAGGGGAAAGCAGAATCTGACCGGCGTGCTCGAAGGCAACAGCGCATGGCCCCTCAACAGTCCCCGCACCAGACTGACCTACGGGCTCAACATCCCAAGAGGACAACGGAGTCGGCGGACGGACACCCCGTACATGCCTTTCACGCACGCAGGCCGAGCTCGGGGCCGATTATCCGTTCGTTCGGGGGATGGGGCTGGGGGTGGGTGGTGTGAGGCTGGCTGTGCGAAGGCTGTCGAGGGGCGCCTGTGTTTCTTGA
>NZ_JBEZIR010000222.1:0-7162 GCF_040651175.1 Kitasatospora sp. NPDC048540 | reverse complement strand
GCCGAACCTGCGCGGCCTGATGACCTGGTCGATCAACTGGGACCAGTTCGGCGGCAAGGAGTTCTCCCGTGGCAGCGGGCCCGCCCCGCCACGGCTCGGCCGCCGCGCGCGAGCTGCCCGCCACCGCCCCGGCGGCCGCCCCGCTGCCGCCCCGTCAGGCCGTGCTGGCCCCGCCGCCGCCCCCGCTGGTGGTGCGCCGCTCGACCTGGAAGACGGACGAGCCGCAGACCGCGACCGAGTGCGACGCGGCCGTGCGGGCGGTCTTCATCCACCACACCGACGACCCGAACGGCTACGGCCCGCAGGACGTCCCCGAGAAGCTCCGGTCCATCTACCAGGAGCACCGCACCAACCAGGGCTGGGAGGACATCGGTTACAACTTCCTGGTCGACCGCTTCGGCACGATCTACGAGGGCCGGCTCGGCTCCACCGGCCGCCCGGTGGTCGGCGCCCACACCATGGGCTTCAACCGGGAGACCTGCGGCATCGCGGTGATCGGCACCTTCGGCGCAGGCACACCGGTCCCCGAGGCGGTGCTCGACGCTCTGGCCCGGCTCTCCGCGTGGAAACTCGGCCTGTACGGCATCGACCCGGCCGGCCGGTCCGAACTGACCTCCAACAGCAGCAGCAGCCGCTTCCCGGCGGGCACCACCCACGCGTTCGCCGCCATCTCCGGTCACCGCGACGCGTACACCACGCTCTGCCCCGGCGAGTCCCTGTACGCGGCCCTGCCGCAGATCGCCGAGCGGGCGGTGGGCCTGCTGCGTGAGAGCGACCGGGCGGTGGGCCTGCTGCGCGAGAGCGACCGGGCGAACGCCGTCCGCCCAGACACCGCCGGGCCCGCCGGCCACCTGCTGCGGCCCACCCTCCGGCAGGTCCGACCCGTCCGGGACGACACCCGGCCGTCGTGACCGCCCGTTCGGACGGCCGGAGCGGCGTGCGATGATCGCTGGGTGACGAGGTCGAACGAACGGGCGCCGCGCGGATCCCGTGCCGTACGGGCGGGCGCGGCCGCGGTGGCCGCCGCGGTGCTCGGGGTCGGTGCGGCCGCCGGGCCCGCGGGCGCGGCGGGCCTGCCGCGCGAGGCGTTCACCATCAGCGACCCGCGGATCACCGAGTCCAGCGGCCTGGCCGCGAGCCGGGCCCACCCCGGCGTCTACTGGACCCACAACGACAGCGACGACGGCCCGTACGTCTACGCCGTCGACTCCCAGGGCCGCACCGTCGCCACCGTGATCCTGCGCGGCATCAAGCCGCGCGACGTCGAGGCCATCTCGCTCGGACCGGACGGCCGCCTCTACCTCGGCGACATCGGGGACAACCGCGACGGCACCTGGCCCGAGGTGTGGATCTACCGCTTCGACGAGCCGAAGGAACTGCGCGACCAGACCGTCGACGCCGTCCGCTACCGGGTGCGCTACGAGGACGGGCCGCGGGACGCGGAGGCCCTGATGGTGCACCCGGTCACCGGCCGGGCGTACATAGCCAGCAAGCGGCAGAGCGGCGGCCGGCTCTACCAGGGACCCGAGACGCTGTCCGACTCCGGCGTCAACCTCTTCCACCCGATCGCCGACGTGCCCTGGACCACCGACGGGGCCTTCTCCCCGGACGGCACCCGGCTGGTGCTGCGGGGGTACTTCTCCGCCACCGCCTACCGCTGGCAGGACGGCCACCCGGTGGAGGACGGCTCGGTCAACGTGCCGTTCCAGCGGCAGGGCGAGTCGGTGACGTACTCGGCGGACGGTACCGCCCTGCTGTTCGGCAGCGAGGGCAAGGACAGCACCGTCTGGCGGGAGACTCTCGACGCCAAGCCCGCGCCCACCGCCGGTGCCGGCAGCGGTGCGCCGACCGGCGCGGCGAGCCCCGGCGCCACCGCGACCGGCAGTGGCGCGGGCGGCGGCTCGGGCAGCGGTGGGGGAGTGGGCGGCGGGGCCGGCGGCTCCGCGGTCCTGGCCGTGCTGGTGGTGGGAGCCGTCGTGCTGGCCGTACGCAGGCGCCGCGACAGCTGACCGGCCGCGGCCGGTCCCGACCGGTCCCGGCCGTGGAGAGGACGTGGACAGGACGTGGACAGGACGGGGTGCGGCCTGGCAGCGTGTGCGGAGCTGACTGCACCTCGGGACGGCCGACGGAGGCACCGCCATGAACTGCCCCAACTGCGGCTCGCTGATGGACGACCGGGGGCGGCAGCTGGTCTGCCACTCGTGCGGCGCCGTGATCGGCAAGTAACCTGGGCGCCATGAGCAGTCAGGTCCACCACTCGCGCTACTGCCCGACCTGCGGCACGCCGGTCAAGGACGGCCCGTGCGGCGGGTACGTGTGCACGCTCTGCTACACCGTGGAGGAGCCGCCCGGTGCGGTCACGGACCGCACCGAGTGGCGGCGCACCAAGCAGCAGCGGATGGCCGCGGCCCGCGCGGTGTGGGAGCGCGAAGGACTGCTCACGGCAGACTGAGCCGCCGGACCTGGCCCGGAGCGCGGACGGCGGGGACACCACGGGATGCGGTGCCGCCCGCCGCCGACGCTCAGCCGGTCAGCAGGCCGTTACCGGGGTCGCCGGTTCGGGAGCCGGGCCGCCGGTCCGTTCGACAGCCTGCTCGTAGTCGGTGAGGGCGTAGCCGTACTGGCCGCAGACCGCGAGCAGCGCCGCCCGGTCGGTGAGTGCCAGCGCGAGCGCCGCGGCGCCGCCGGTCCCGGACCGTTCGTGCAGCCGCCGGGCCAGCGCCACGCCCCGGTCGAACCCGGGCAGCAGCGTCTCCAGCAGCGGGCCGCCGCCCGCCTCGGTCTCCACCGCAGTACGGACCAGCAGCCTGCGGTGGAGCGCGACCAACGGGCCGAGGTGGGCGCCGGGGTCGGCGTCCGCCTGCGGCAGGAGGGCGGCGACCTCCGCCGCCAGCGCGTCGCGGCCGTCGCGGTACCCCCGCCGGACACCGGGTGACCACGCGGTGGTGGGCATCCCGAAGGCCGGGCCGGGGGCGCCCGCCTCGGCGGTCTCGGCGGCGGCGCCGGACAGCGCCAACAACGCCGACCAGTGGACCCGCCCGTCGCCGGTCCAGGCCCTGCGCTCGCCACGGGTTGCGAGGGCGGCGAACAGGGCGAGGGCCTCCTGCCGGACCTCGGCGGCGCGCCCGTGCCGCCCGGCGGCCGACAGCTGCCCGGCGAACCGGACGGTGCTCTGCAGCAGCCGGGCCGTCGGCCCGCCCTCGCCCTCGGCCTCGGCACGGTCCAGGCCGACCAGTTCGGCGAGGACGGCGACCGCCTCCGCGCCGCGCCCCGCCGCCGCCAGCTGCCCGGCCAGGGCCGGTAGGACCCGGCCGGGCGTCAGCCCGTGACCGTCCCGGCGCGGGTGGTCCGGCACCCGGGCCGACCCGACCACTCGGACCAGCTCGCCGAAGGCCGCCGCGGCCTCCTCGGCCCGGCCCTCCTCGGCCAGCGCCGTGGCCCACCCGCCCAGCGCCCGCACCAGGCGCCCGTCCGCCCGTCCCGTCGTGCGGGCGACGGCGAGCAGCCGCCCGCGCGCCGCCAGGCCGTCCGGCCGCCGGTCCTGCCCGTAGAGCTCGCGCTGATGGGCGTCCAGTGCGTCGAACAACACCGGCGGGCGGACCGGGTCGTCCTGCGCCAGCCCCTCGGCCGCCGCCACGGCCTCCGCCAGCAGTCGCAGCCGGGCCTCGGGCAGGCCGAGCAGCGAGGCGTCCTCGCTCAGCTCGACCAACGCCCGGGACAGCTTCGGACGGTACGCAGCCGGGCCGGTCCCCACCAGTACCCGGTAGGCGTGGACCAGCTGCAGGACACCGAGCCGGTCCTCGTCGAACAGCCGAACCTTGGCCCGCAGCACCGCGTCGTGATTCATCTTCCCCCTCGGTCCCGCCACCCCCGCTCCCGCCCGCCGCGACGGCGGGCAGCGCGACGCACGCACCGGGAGCCTCGGCGAGGTCCCGGTACGGGCGAAGGGGTGGATGCGTCGAGTCTGGACGGTGCGGCGGGCCCGGACAAGATCGACCGATCGTGCTGTTCGTCCTACCGCGACCGCCGCTGACGAGGCATGATGGATTCGACACTCTCCTGAGGGTGCGTCAACGGGGAGCAGGGCAGGGGCAGGAGGCGGTCCGCGGTTGCCCGCGGGTGGTGGTGCCGCGGCAGGCAGCCCCTGACCCGTCGCGAAGGTCGCCCGATGTGCACCCGACTGGCACGGACCGGACCGGACCGGACCGGCGCCGCGGTGGACCACGGCATAGGGGGGCGGGCAGTTCGTCGGCGAGGCCGTTCAACTGTTTCGTCCGGTGGAGGACTTGGCCATCCGATTGCCGGCCGCCCCGGTCCGCCCGCGCGCGTCGGACGAGGTCCCGCGAGTGCCCACCCATGGCGGGCCGCCCGGGCGGGCCGGGTTGTGCGGATCATGTTCCGAAACGTGAAGGTTCTGGCCTAGTCTGTGCGCGACCGTACTGTTCCCGGGGGGGATTTCGATGCGTCGCGCCTTACCGTGCCTCACTGCCGCGTTCGGACTGGCGCTGTTGGCCGCCTGCGGCCCGGACCACCCGGCCGGCGGCGGCGACCACGCGGGCGGTGGCCCGGGCCCGGGCGGCGGGGCCTCCGCGAGCGGGACCGCGGCCGCGGGGACGCCGGCCGGCACCGCCGCCGCACCGCCGGCGGACCCGGCCGCCACCTTCACCGTGGCGTTCGCCGGCGATGTCCACTTCGAGGGCCGCACCGAGGCCAGACTCACCGTGAAACCGCCGGAACAGGCGCTCGGGGCCATCTCGAAGACGCTGGCCGACGCCGATCTGTCGGTGCTCAACCTGGAGACGGCGATCACCGAACGCGGCGCGCCGGAGCCCAAGACGTACACCTTCCGGACCGCCCCCAAGGCGCTGTCCGTCCTCCAGACCTCCGGCGTCGACGTGGTCTCGCTGGCCAACAACCACGCCGTCGACTTCGGCCCGGACGGCCTCGCGGACACCCTCGCCGCAAAGGCGGCCTCGCCCATCCCGGTGATCGGCATCGGCCGGACCGCTGAGGAGGCGTACGCGCCGCACCTGGCCACCGTGAAGGGCACCGAGGTGGCCGTGCTGGCGGCCAGTCAGGTGGTCGACCTCACCAACCAGAAGTGGCGGGCCGGGCCGGCCAAGCCCGGCATCGCCTCCGCGCTGGACCCGGCGGCGCTGGTCAAGGCCGTCCAGCAGGCGAAGACCCGCACCCCGGTGGTGCTGGTCTACCTGCACTGGGGCGAGGAGGGCAAGGCCTGCCCGACGGCCGAGCAGACCGCGCTCGCCAAGAAGCTGGCCGCCGCCGGCGCCACCGCCGTGGTCGGCACCCACGCGCACACCATGCTCGGGGCCGGCCTGCTGGGCGACACCTACGTGGCGTACGGCTTCGGGAACTTCCTCTGGTACGGCACGTCCAGCTACGCCGACTCCGACGAGACCGGCGTCACCACGCTCACCGTGCGCGCCGACGGGCACGTGGTCGGCGAGCACTTCACCCCCGCGCACGTCAGCTCGCAGGGCGTGCCGGTGCCGCAGACCGGCGCCGCGGCCGCCGCCGCGCTCAAGCGGCGGGACCGCCTGCTGGCCTGCACCGGGCTGGCCGCGGCGCCCGCCGCGCCCGCGGGCTGAGCGGCGCGGCGGGCGGCCGGTCCCGCCGCCCGGCCGGGCGGACCTGTGGTCTGCTGGACGGTGGACCGCCGCCAGCCCAGCCGGTAGGAGCCGAGATGCGAGTGCGAACCGTTCCCGCCGCCGTCGCCGCCGTGCTGCTGCTCGCCGCCGGGTGCAGCTCGACCACGTCGCCCGCCCCGGGCGGCAGCACGGCCACCGGACCGGGGACGGTACGGGTGACCGGGCAGGTCGCGGACGGCCTGGACACGCCGTGGGGGATCGCCGTGCTCCCCGGCGGCGACCTGCTGGTCGGCTCCCGGGACACCGGCCGGATCACCCGGATCGCCGCGGACGGCGGCGCCCGCACCGACGTCGGCGAGGTCCCCGGGGTGGCGGCCGCGGGCGAGGGCGGCCTGCTCGGCCTCGCCGTCTCCCCGCACTACGCCACCGACCACCAGGTGTACGCCTATTTCACCGCCGCCGACGACAACCGGATCGTCCGCCTCGGCTACGACCCGCAGCAGCCGCCCGGACAGCAGCTCGGCGCCCCCGCGGTCCTGCTCAAAGGGATCCCCAAGGGCAGCAACCACGACGGCGGCCGGATCGCCTTCGGCCCGGACGGCATGCTGTACGCGGGCACCGGCGAGGCGGGCCGCACCGAACTGGCCCAGGACCTTTCCTCGCTCGGCGGCAAGATCCTGCGGATGACCCCGGACGGCGCCCCCGCGCCGGGCAACCCGTTCCCGGGCTCGGTGGTCTACACGCTCGGTCACCGCAACGTCCAGGGGCTGGCCTGGGATGCCCAGGGGCGGCTGTGGGCGTCCGAGTTCGGCCAGAACACCTGGGACGAGCTCAACCTGATCACCCCGGGCGCCAACTACGGCTGGCCGGTGGTCGAGGGCCAGGGGCACCGGGCCGGCTACACCGACCCGCTCGCCCAGTGGCACACCGACCAGGCCTCGCCCAGCGGCATCGCGTACGCCGACGGTGCGATCTGGATGGCGGCGCTGCACGGGATGCGCCTGTGGCGGATCCCGGTCGAGGGGGACCACGTCAGCGGCACCCCGCAGGACCACTTCACCGGCCGGTACGGACGCCTGCGGACGGTGGTCGCGGACGGCCCCGGCACCCTGCTGCTCGCCACCAGCAACACCGACGGCCGGGGGCAGCCGAGCGCCGGGGACGACCGCATCCTGCGGCTCGCCGTCGGGTGAGGCACCCGGCCCGCCGCCGCTGACCCCGGCCCGCCGGCGCCGACGGGGTACCGCTCTGGGCCGGTCGGGGTCAGGAGATCACCGGTTCGAGTGGGTTGAGGACGCCCCGGGTGGCGGTCCGGATTGGGCCGCGCCCCGGCTGGCTACGGTCCTTCGTGTGCCCCCGAGGAGAGGACCGGACCGATGTTCAACCTGCTCCTGCTGACCGTCCCGCTGCTGGTCGCCGCCGTGCTGGCCGCGACCGACCCCCGCGGCCGGACCCGTGGGTGACGTGGACCGGGTCCATCGTGGAGGTCATGGCTACACATCCGTACCGAGTCGGTTGGGTGGACATTCCGCCGTGGCATCCCGCACCGGGGT
>NZ_JBEZIR010000221.1:0-7183 GCF_040651175.1 Kitasatospora sp. NPDC048540 | reverse complement strand
CTCTCCCCCCGACCGCGGGCCCGCCGGGGGCCGCGCGGGGGGCGGGCCCCCCGCGGGGGCCCCCCCCGGCCGTCGCACCGGCGCCGGCGGGTCACTGCCGGGCGGTGGTCTCCGGGGTGATGGTGTAGATCTCCACCTCGCTGAGGTAGACCAAATCCTCGACGTACTCGGCGAGGTCGTCGTAGAGCAGGTTCTCGGTCCAGGTCCGGTGGTCGAGGATCCACTCGGCGAGGGCCGTGCGGTCGCCGCCGGCGACCAGCCGGTCGAGTTCGGCCTTGGCGGTGCCCGCCTCCTCGGCGGTGATCGACCCGTGCTCGCCGGCCTCCGCGCGGGCGAGGGTGGCGTCGATCTCCTCGCCGTAGCGCAGCACGGTCTGCAGGGCCAGGGCGCGCTTCATGTCCGCGGCGGACAGGATGCCGAACGGGTGCGAGGCGTACGTGCCGTCGGGCAGCTTGAGGGTGTTCTCGCGCTCGAAGTCGCCGCCCTCGGCCTGCGGGTCGGAGTTGACGAAGGCCACCCGGCTGCCCGGGGGAGCGGACGCCAGCAGCTGCCGGTCGGTGACGTCGGCGACCGGCTCCTGCGCCCTGGAACGGTCGGTGGCGGGGGTGCGCAGCCGGTACGGGGAGCCGAACGCCTCCTTGAACCAGAGCTTGTGGTGGCTCAGCCCGGTCGACCCGTGGTCCTTGAGGGTGAACGGCTGCCGCGCCGCCCGGTCGAACTCCGCCCGGCCGACCGCCGCCGCCCACGCACCGAGCTGCACGGCCTGCACGAAGGTGGCGCAGTCGAGCGTCCAGCCACCGGAGTTGTCCACCAGGTCGCGCACCGCGTCGTACGGGGACCTGCCGTCGCGCAGCTTCAGGTAGGCGTCGTCGCCGTGGCCCTGCTGCACCCAGTTCAGCCGGTTGAAGGCCTTGTCCCGGCCGGAGTTCTCGAACTCCGGGCCCCCGGCGAGGAGCCTGCGGGCGGTGAGGTCCACCTGCGCCCGGTACGCGTAGGCGTAGACGCTCCGGCCGGTGAGACATCCGCCGAGGCCGAGCAGCACCGCGTCCACCGAGGCGAACACCGTCCGTCCGGCCTGCGCCAGCTCCGGCAGGGCGGCGACGTAGCCGTCGTGCCAGACCACGCCGCTCGCCTCGTCGTCCGCCAACTCCCGGAGCTTCGCGAGCAGTTCCTGTCCCGTGTACCGCTGACCCGCAACCGTGTACACCGATGGTCCCCCCATCCGTTCGAACCTGCCGATTCCCCCGTGCTGGACATTAGTGACACTCCGTCAGCCTGTCCACGAATCCGGCACACCCCCGTCGCCGATCGGTACTGGACAAAGCAGCCGGTGCGGCAGAGGCTGACGGACATGGAGTTCACCCACCTCGGCCGTACCGGCCTGACCGTGTCCCGCCTGTGCCTCGGCACCATGAACTTCGGCCCGCACACCGAAGAGGCCGACGCGCACGAGATCATGGACACCGCCCACGAACAGGGCATCAACTTCTTCGACACCGCCAACGTCTACGGCTGGGGTGAGAACAAGGGCCGTACCGAGGAGATCATCGGCAGCTGGTTCGCCAAGGGCGGCGGCCGCCGCGAGCGGACCGTGATCGCCACCAAGCTCTACGGCGACATGGGGGAGTGGCCCAACGAGGGCCGGCTCTCGGCGCTCAACATCCGCCGCGCAGTCGACGCCAGCCTGCGCCGCCTGCAGACCGACCACATCGACCTGTACCAGATGCACCACGTCGACCGGGCCACGCCGTGGGACGAGATCTGGCAGGCGATGGAGGTGCTGGTCGCCCAGGGCAAGATCATTTATGTCGGCTCGAGCAACTTCGCCGGCTGGCACATCGCCCGCGCCCAGGAGACGGCCAAGGCCCGCAACTTCCTCGGCCTGACCAGCGAGCAGTCGATCTACAACCTGCTGGAGCGCAACGTCGAGCTGGAGGTGATCCCGGCCGCCCAGGAGTACGGCCTCGGCCTGATCCCGTGGTCCCCGCTGCACGGCGGACTGCTCGGCGGCGTGCTGCGCAAGGAGGCCCAGGGCGTGCGCCGCTCCACCGGCCGCTCCGCCGAGACGCTGGAGTCCAAGCGCCCGCAGCTCCAGGCGTACGAGGACCTGGCCGCTGAACTCGGCCACGAGCCCGGCGACGTGGCGCTGGCCTGGCTGCTCGCCCGGCCCGCCGTCACCGCCCCGATCGTCGGCCCGCGCACCCTGGACCAGCTGCACGCGGCCGTCCGGGCGCTGGACGTGACGCTCGACCAGAAGACCCTCGACCGGCTGGACGAGATCTTCCCGGGCCGCCGTACCGCCCCGGAGGACTACGCCTGGTAGCCGACCGGGCCCGGTACCGGCCGCCGGGTCCGCCCGGCGGCCGGCACCACCGGGAGCACCCCGCCCGGTCGCGCCCGCCCGGCGGGGCCGCCGCACCCCGGCGCACCGGCCCCGCTGCGCGGTTACCGGGCATCGGCGCCCGGACGCGTCAGGATGGCGGGGTGAAGCCGATCATCAATCAGGTCCCGTACTACTCCCAGTGGGAGTCGCCCGAGCTGGTGCCGGACATCCTGGCGGGCACCGTCCGGGCCGGTGACGACCCGCTGTGGGAACGCTCCGGCGCGGCCAGCGAGGACGAGTACGAGTACTGGTCCTGGCGGATCTGCGGGATGGCCTGCCTGCGGATGGCCCTCGACTTCTGGTGGGGCGTCGCCCCCGCCTCGATCCGGCTGGCCGAGGAGTGCCTGGCCGCCGGGGCGTACGTCCGCCACCCGGACGGCCGGCTCGACGGGCTGCTGCACCGGCCGTTCGCCGAGTACGTGCGCACCCGGTGGGGCCTGTACGCCGACGCCCGCTCCCCGCTGCCGGCCGAGGAACTCGCCGGGCAGATCGCCGAGGGCCGGCTGCTGATGCTCTCGGTGCACCCGAGCATCCGCACCCTCGACCCCGAACCACCCCGGCAGGGCGGCCACCTGGTGCTCGCGGTCGGCGCGAACGACGACGAACTGCTGATCCACAACCCGTCCGGCTTCCCGGACGGGTCGCAGCAGTACGCCCGGGTGCCCTGGGCGGACCTGCCGCGGTTCTACGCCGGGCGGGGCATCCTGCTGGGCCCGCCCCGCCGCGGCCGGGTCAGCGCAGGCACCGGACGGCGGACCGCGGCGCCGGGCCACTGAGCCGGGTCACTGGGCCCGGTCACTGGGCGGGCCCACTGGGTCGCCCCCGCGCGGAGCGGGCGGACGGATCAGCTGCCGACCGGCAGGCCGATCGGGTTGAGCTGCGGGAGCTCGGCCCGGCAGGCGGTGGAGATCGGACGCAGGGTGGTGGCCAGTTCGTCGAGCTCGGCCCGCCGGAAATCGGCCCAGACCCGGGCGGCCGCCAGGTCGGTGGCCGCCTCCAGGGCCTGGTGGCGGGCCCGGCCCTCGGCGCTGAGCGAGCCGTCCGCCTCGAGCCAGCCGCGCTCGGTCAGCCGGGCGGTGGCCGCCTCCCACTCCTGGTCCGTCCAGCCGCGGTACGGCTGCATTACCTCGCGGCGGATGTCCAGGGCGCAGCGCACCACCAGCGCCTCGCAGCCGTCCAGCCCCTCGGTGACCAGCGCGGCCACGTGGCCGTCACCGCGGTGCTCGCGCAGCACCGTGGTGGCGTGCCAGAGCCGGCCCAGCCGGCCCTCGGGACGCGGCAGGGCGGCGTTGGCGGCGGCCAGCACCCGCCCGCAGCAGTCCAGGCCGTCCACCGCCCGCTCCAGCAGCTCCACCGAGCGGTCGATCAGGTGCGGCTTCACCGGCTCCAGGACCCGCGCCAGCGCCGCCTCCGCCCCCGAGACCCGGGCCGCCAGCGCGGCCTGAGGGGTGGCCCGCCCCCAGACGTCCGGCAGCGCCCGCTCGACCATGCCGGGCGCGAAGTTGAAGAAGGCCGCGATCACCGGCGCCGCGTCCACCGGCCCGAGCGGCGCCGACCGCCCGGCGAAGTAGCCGCGCCAACTGCCCCGCAGCCCCGCCGCCTCGTACGCCGCCCGGCCCTCGGGCGAGAAGTAGGTCAGGGCGTGGACCGGCTCGAAGAGCCACCACAGGGCACGGGCAGGGTGAGCCAGCTCGGCCATCGGACACCTTTCTCGGAACGGACCGCGGTGGTCGCGGCCCTGGCACGCGTCGGGTGCGACGCGGGTCGCGGGACCGGGCCGCCGCCCGCCCGGGGCCGCGTACGCGAGATGATGTCCCCCAGAAGGCAGCGACGACCGCCCGCACCGAGTTGTGAAGGTACCCTCAAATGGCTCAGATCAACCCCAGCATCCTCTCCGCCGACTTCGCCCGCCTGGCCGAGGAGGCCGAGGCGGTCCGAGGCGCCGACTGGCTGCACGTGGACGTCATGGACAACCACTTCGTCCCCAACCTCACGCTCGGCGTCCCGGTCGTGGAGTCGCTCGCCCGGGCGACCGGCACCCCGCTGGACTGCCACCTGATGATCGAGCAGCCCGACCGCTGGGCACCGCAGTACGTCGAGGCGGGCGCGGGCTCCGTCACCTTCCACGTCGAGGCCGCCGCCGCACCCGTCCGGCTGGCCCGCGAGATCCGCGCCAAGGGCGCCCGGGCGTCGATGGCGCTGCGCCCCGCCACCCCGATCGAGCCGTACGAGGACCTGCTGCCCGAGCTCGACATGGTGCTGATCATGACGGTCGAGCCCGGCTTCGGCGGCCAGGCCTTCCTGGACATCATGCTGCCCAAGATCCGCCGCACCCGGGAGCTGATCGACAAGCACGGCCTGGACCTGTGGCTCCAGGTCGACGGCGGCGTCTCCGCGAGCACCATCGAGCGCTGCGCCGAGGCCGGCGCGGACGTCTTCGTCGCGGGCACCGCGGTGTACGGGGCCGAGGACCCGGCCGAGGCCGTGCGCGCCCTGCGGGCCCAGGCCGAGGCCGTGACCGCCACCGCCCCCTGGGCCTGCCGCCACTGACGGCCCGTCGGTCCCGGGCCCGCGGCACCGGCCGTGGGGTGCGGGACGCGGGACGCGGCCGCGTGGGGTGGCCGCGTGGGGTGGCCGACCGCCGTCGAGATGCCAAGGGGGAGCCGTGCACGAGCAGGGATCACAGACCGAACCGCGACCGGACCTGGAGCCCGGGTCGGATTCGGCCGCACCGGTACCCGGGCCGCGGCGCCGGGGGCTGCTGCGGGCCGCCGTCGGGCTGGGCGGCCTGGCGGTGGCCGGCGGCGCCGTGGGCACGGCGATGGCGGCGGACCTGCTGCCGGGCGGGGTACGGCTGCGCCGGGCGCTCGGTCTCACCGGGCCCGACGGTACGGTGCCGCAGGTCACGGCCGGGCCCGTGCACGGCGTGGACCTGCGCTCCGCGGCCCGCGGCCGCACCGTCCGGATGATCACCATGCTGCCGCCCGGCGGCCGGCCCGCCGCCGAACTGCCGGTCTGCGTGGTGCTGCACGGACGCGGCGGCGACGCGCAGGCGATGGCCGACCTCGGTCTGCCGCAGTTCCTGGCCGCCGCGGCGGCGGCGGGCACCGCGCCGTTCGCGCTGGTGGCCGTCGACGGCGGGGACGCCACCTACTGGCACGAGCGCACGCCCGGCGACGACCCGCAGCGGATGCTGCGCTCCGAACTGCCGGCCGCCCTCGCGGCGCAGGGCCTGCGCCCGCCCGGCGCCGCGCTCGGCATCTCGATGGGCGGCTCCGGCGCGCTGCGGTACGCCCGCGACCGGGGTACGGAGTTCGGCCCGGTCGCGCTGCTCAGCCCGGCGCTGTTCCGGGGCTGGCCGGACGCCCGGACCGTCGACGGCTTCCGCGACGAGGCCGACTGGCGCGAGCACGAGCCGCTGCTGCACCTCGACCGGCCGCACGGGCGCCCGCTCGGGGTCTGGTGCGGTACCGAGGACCCGTTCTGCCCGGCCGCCCGTACGCTGACCGCCCGGGCGGCGGTGGCGCGCTTCCCGCACGGCGAGCACACCGAGGGCTTCTGGCGCCGGGTCGCGCCCGAGGCGCTGTCGTTCCTCGGGCTCGCCCTGGGGCGGGGCTGACCGGCGCACCGGACCGGGGCGTGCGGCGAGAAGCGCCGGGGCGCCCGGCGGCGGGTGCTTCGCGTTCGGCCGGCGCGGGCGGATGATCGACCTCGACCGGTCCGGGTGACCGGCCGCAGCACACGACGACGGCGATGGAGCCCGGATGAGCAACCTCGACCTCAGGCCCACCCCCACCACGTGCGGCCGGGAAGCCGCCGGCGGCCCGGTGAAGGACCTGCTCACCGCCCGGACGGTACCGCTCGGCGAGTCGACGGTGGTACGGCGGCTGCTGCCGAACCTCGGGCGGCGGATGGTCGGCGCCTGGTGCTTCGTCGACCACTACGGCCCCGACGACATCGCCGACGAACCCGGCATGCAGGTCCCCCCGCACCCCCACATGGGCCTGCAGACCGTCAGCTGGCTCCACCAGGGCGAGATCCTGCACCGCGACAGCCTCGGCAGCCTGCAGACCGTCCGCCCCCGCGAACTCGGCCTGATGACCGCCGGCCACGCCATCTCGCACTCCGAGGAGTCCCCCCGCCGGCACTCCCGCCTCCTGCACGGCGCCCAGCTCTGGGTCGCCCTCCCCGACACCCACCGGCACACCGCCCCCGCCTTCGAACACCACCCCGATCTGCCCGTCGTCACCGCCCCCGGCCTCACCGCCCACCTCATCCTCGGCACCCTCGACGGCGCCACCTCCCCCGGCACCACCCACACCCCCCTCGTCGGCGCCGACCTCACCCTCCGCGAGGGCACCCGCCACCGGCTGCCCCTCGAGCCCGACTTCGAGTACGCCGTCCTCACCATGAGCGGCCGCACCGAGGTCGACGGCGTCCCCCTCGACCCCGGATCCATGCTCTACCTCGGCTGCGGCCGCGCCGAACTCCCGCTCCACGCAGACAGCGACAGCTCGCTCCTGCTCCTGGGCGGGGAACCGTTCCAGGAGAAGATCATCATGTGGTGGAACTTCATCGGCCGGACCGGAGAGGAGATCCGGCAGGCGCAGCAGCAGTGGACGGCCGGCACCCGCTTCGGCGAGGTGCACGGCTACGACGGCGACCGGCTGCCGGCCCCGCAGTTGCCCGCGACGCCCCTCAAGCCCCGGGGCCGCGCCCGCTGATCCGGCGCCCCGCCGCGGGGGGCCGCCCCCCCCCCCCCCCCCGGGGGGGGCCCCCCGCCCCGCCGGCCGGCCGCGG
>NZ_JBEZIR010000220.1:0-7200 GCF_040651175.1 Kitasatospora sp. NPDC048540 | reverse complement strand
GTCGCCCCGGGCGCGGGCCGGTGCGGGCGGGTGAGGGGCCTGTGCGGCGTGCGGCGGCGCGTCCGGTGCAGGCTTTCGACGGGCAGTTCCCGAACGGGCCGTTGGTGGTGCTGGACGGTGACGGTAGCGCTTACGGTGTCGGCGGTCTGGTACTGGAGTGCCCGGCCACCACCTTCGCGCAGCTGGCCGCGTGGGCGCTGGCCGAGTCCGGGCTGGGCGCCGCCAGGTTGAACCGCAACGGCAGGGACGCCGACCCACTCATCGTGCTGACCGCGGCCGCCGCCGAACGCTTCGGCCTACCCCCGAGCCTGGACGACGACCCGGCCACCCGCCGCAGCCAGCGGCTGCCGCAGGACCACAAGGTGGTGAAGGCGCTGGCCCGCTCGAAGTGGCAGCTCACCCGGCGCGGCTTCGGCCCGTGGCCGCGGATTTACCGCCCGGTCGCCGACGGGCGCCGCCAGTGCGTGCAGCTCGCCGTCCTGCCCTGGCGGGCCCTGGACGACCGCGCCTGGGGCGCCGCCGGCACCCTCCCCGCGCCGGACCTGGCCCGCGTGCTCGGCATCTACGCCTCCCGCGTGATCACCCCCCGCGGCTCGAGTGCCACCTGCGGACTCGAGCTGATGACGGCGCTGCGGCCGCCGACCCGGGCGGTGCGTGACGAGGTGTCGGGGGAGTGGGTGTCGGGGCCGAATCCGGGTGCGCTGACCGCGGTGGTTCAGGCGGCGCCGCCGGAGGTGCTCGCCGAGCACCCGGCGGCGCAGGGCTGGAGCGGCGGGTTCATGGACGAGGAGTCCTGCCAGTGGATCCGGCCGGTTCAGACGCTGTCGGAGGCGGAGATGGTGGAGCCGTTCGCGGTCGGCATCGACCTGAACACCGCCTACCTCGCCGCCGCGGGCCGTCTGAACGTGGGACTGGGCGCCCCTGTGCACGTGCGCCGCCCACGGTTCGACAAGAAGGTGCCCGGCGCCTGGCTGGTCGACCTGTCGGGCATCGAGTGCGACCCGCGGCTGCCGTCGCCGTTCACGCCGACCGGCCTCCCCCCGGAGGGGCCGGGCTGGTACGCCACACCCACCATCGCCTATGCCCAGGAGCTCGGCGCCGACGTGCGCCCGGTGGAGGCGTATGTGCGGGAGCAGTACGGCGCCTATCTGGACCCGTGGCACGACCGGTTGCGGGAGGCGTACGTGTCCACGATGGCGGAGGCGGGCATCCCGGTGGAGAAGGACGCCGACGAGCGGGCGTTCCTCGCCGCGATGACGGCGCACCGCCTCCTCAAGGACGCCGGCGAAGACCTGGACGCCCTGCGCGCGGCGCTGGCCGCCGAGGGCCTGGCCCACCTTGCGGGGCTCGGTGACGGCCGCCTGGCCTCGGCCGCGTGGCGTCACCACCAGATCGCCATGGTCCTGACGGCGGTGAAGTCGACGGTGAAGTTCGGCATCGGCAAGCTCCGCGAGCGCCCGCAGGGGGTCGGCTACGTCCCCGGCGAGCCGTGGCCGGCCCTGGAGCGCCCCACCTGGCGGCCGGACATCCGGGCCGCGGTCATCGCGAAGGCGCGGGTGAACCTGCACCGCAAGATGGCCAACGTCGCGAAGGCGAGCGGCCGTTACCCGCTCGGGGTGAACATCGACTGCGTCGTCTACGCCTCCCCGACCGCCTCCCCGCTGGGGTTCCTGCCGCTGACCGGCTCCGGCAAGGTGCTGCCCGGCGCGTTCCGCCTCGGTGCCACTCCCGGCCTGGCGAAGGTCGAGGGTGTGCAGAGCATGCTGTGGGCGGTCGACCTGCTCGAGCGCGAGCAGCCCGTCAACCCGGCCCGCCATGTCAAGGGCTACGACTCCGCCACTGCCGAGGGGAAGTGAACGGCACCGTGGAGGAGATCACCGACGCGATCGACCGCGCCACCCCCGCGCACTTCACCCAGACCCCGCCCAAGACGCCGCAGGCCCAGATGCGGGCCCTCGTCAAGGCCGCGAAGGGCGACCGCAAGCAGGTGGCGGCCCGCCTGGGCATCGACCCGAACACGGTGCGCCGCTACCTGACGGGCAAGCTGCGCCATCCGCGTCCGGCGCTGCGCGAGGCGTTGGCCCGCGAGGTGGGCCGGGTGTGGCAGCCCGGCATCCGCCGCAGGGCCCGCAAGCAGGCCGCCACCGCCGGCGGCATCACCGTCGAGGTCTGGGCCACCTTCGGCTACACCGCGCCGGGCGGCACCACCGACCAGGCCCGGCTGCGGCACCTGACCCTCCACCTCCCGCCCTCCTGGGCCGGGCGGCTGTTCGCGGCCCAGGACGAGGGCGCCGACGACCGCCGGATGCGCGAGGTGATGGCCGAGGCGTTCCAGGAAATCTATTTCAAGGACGGCGGACGGAACGAAGGACTCGAAGTCGCATTCACGGACATCCGGGCGATCGACGTCAAATTCTGAATTCCGGACACGGCCGCGAGAAGACGAAATCTCAGGTGCGGTCGGGCGGAACCCGGGCCCGACCGCACCCCGTGTGCCGGCCGCCCGACGCCCGGCCCCTGATACCCGGCGGCCCGTGCCCGGTCTGTGTGCTGCTCACCGGGGGACCGGGCGGGCGCGGGCCCGCCGTCGCTGCGCCGCGCGAAGGAACCGGCGGCCGCGGTCAATTCGACTTCGGTCGACCACGGTTCCGGATAGCGCGTTTCTGGCTACCGTGGGGGGTGAACTCCCGGGCCCGGACCACCGGGGGCCGGACGGGGAGCGTGATGACGTCGAACGACAGCGGCCGCGAACAGCTCGCCTCCGAGGGCGTTGACGCGCTGCGCGCCATGGCCCGGGAGGAGCGCGGCCGGGCCGGGCAGTTGGCCGCGTTCCTGGAGGACGTCGCCGCCAACGGCCTGCCCGACCCCGAGGGCTGCACGCCGTGGGAGGAGTTGCGCGAACGCCACCTCGCCGAGCTGGCGAACGGGCAGACTGAGCAGCGTGTCGCCTGAAACCCCGCGCCGTGCCGACGTCGCCTTCTCCGACCTCGCCGCCCGCCAGCTCGAAAAGCTGACCGCGGCCCAGACCCACCGCCTGGACCGCGCCCTGGTCGCCATCTCCGTGCGCCCCGACATCGGCCACCCGCTCGAGGGCGGCGGCCGACTGCGCGACTACCGCGACGACATCGACGGTGTCCGCATCATCTACCACGTCACGGTCCGTCAAACCATCGTGGTTATCGGGTACGTCGAGGTCTAGGAACCCCGGCCCCGCGGCGGCCGGGCCCGTACCGGCGGCCGTCGAAGCCACGAGGGCCGGGAGTCGCCCGCCGCAGTGATGCCGGCCCGGGCAACCGCCGGGCCCGCAGCCGCCGCCGCGCCCACCGGCGGCCGGACCGTTCAGGCCGCGCGACGGGCGCCTCCTTGCGGTTCTGCCTTACCGTCCCGGCCCGGCGGAGCGTGCCCCTGTGCCCCCGTGCGACTTCGAGTGAGGTCCTGGCCTTTCCGGGGTGCCTCGCACGGCAGCCTGCACGGCTGTCCGCATGGAGACCTGCACGGCACCTTGCATGGCAGCCCGCATGGTATCCCGCGACCGCGACCGCGGGCGCCGTCGGCCACCACCGCGGCCTGCCGGCTGGGCCGTCCGGGGGCCCGACGTGGTGGGGTGCGTGATCGTGCAGGGGTTCGGTCGTTGGCCAGGGCGGCGCAGCCCCGGGCAGGACACAGGGGTGCGCCGTCGGCCCCCGTGTCCGGGGGTTTTCCAGTGGACGTGTCACCGCCCGCCCGCGGGTGGTGCGGAAGGGCGGCAGCCGTGAACAAGCAGGAGCTCATCGATCTGGTGGCCGAGGACAGTGAGGCGTCGAAGGCGGTGGTGAACAAGGTCCTCGACACCCTCCTGCACGCCATCAAGAACGCGGTTGTGGAGGGTGGTGAGGTGCAGCTGACCGGGTTCGGGTCGTTCGCGGCCGGCAACCGGGCCGCCCGCACCGGCCGTAACCCGCGCACGGGTGAGGCGATCGAGATCGCGGCGTCCAGGACGGTGAAGTTCACCGCGGGCAAGGCCTTCAAGGACGCCGTCAACATCCCGGCCTGACCTCGGCCCGGCTTGCCGGCTCGGCCCGCACCGACGCCCGCCTCCCGCCGCCCGTCGTGCGCCGCCTCCCGTGGCTGTCGGTGGTGGGAGGCGTACTGCGCTGCGGGCGATCGGCAGGGGGGAGTGGGGGTGTGCCGGTGACAGCGGGCCAGGACAAGGAGCGGGCGGCGGGCGCGGGGGTGTCGCGGCGGCCGGTGCGCAGCCGGGTGCGGCACGGCCAGGCCTCGTGTGCGGACCACGGGTGCGCCTTTTCCGCGTGCCGGCAGGCGGCGCTGCGGGCCCGCAGGCGTCGTGACCGCGACCGTGCGAAGGGTGTGGCGGCCCGGGTCGATCCCGCCCCTGTGGCCGCCCGTGCCGCGGTGGTGGTGCGCCGCGGTATGTCGGCTCAGGACATTGCGGACGCCTCCGGCATCGCTGTCACGCTCATCCGGCGCCTGTTGCGCGAGCCGGCCGGCCGGCCGGTGCGGATCGCCCGCGGCACCGCGGAGGCGGTCCTCGGTGTTGCGCTGCCCGGACGCGAGCGGCCCCCTTCTCCGGGGCGGGGTCTGACGTGTGCCGCTGCGGCGGCCGCGGTCCTGGCCGAGCTGGAGGCGCGGGGCTGGACCGCGGCGTATCTTGCCGCGCGCCTGCGCACGAGCGCTGCCACCGTGGCGGCGGTGCGTGACGGGTCCCGCCGCCGGATCACCGTCGCGCTGGATCTGCGCGTCCACCGTCTGCGGGCGCGCCTTGCGGCGACGGATCCCCGCTGCCGTGGGGATCCGGGCCGGCGACGCGGCCCGCACCCGTGCCGTCGCCCGAGGGCGGGCAACGCGCCATCGGGTGGTCCGGGTGGCGGCCTGACGGCCGGACGGCCGCCGGATTCCGTGCCGGACCCGGGGGTGTGAGGGCCGGCAAGGGGCGGGGCGGCATGGCGGTCAGCGGGGTGTCAGTACCGGGTCAGGCGCCCGGGGCATTCTGATGGCACGTCAGGGAGCGCCGGAAACGGACTCCCGGGACCGGGAGAGGTGCCCGGAGCGGTTCATCGGGTGCCTGGCCAGTGATGGCCGAGCAGGGTCTTTCGGGGCCCGCGCAGGTTCGAATCCTGCCCTCTCCGCCCCCTGGGCGTGCCGTGCACGCGGTGGCCCGCTTGTCCCGCCTGTTCTTCCCCGGCCCCGCTGTCCGGCCGCGCGTCTGCGCCGGCCGGGCCGGGGGGGCGTACGGTCGCAGCCGGGGACGGGACGTCCACGCTGGTCCTGTCTCCGGTTCCGGCCCGGCCGCACCCCCGACGGCCGGGCCTCACCTGCGCACCTGGCCGGTGGACGCCCGGCAGCCTGCTGCGCCTGGCCGAGAGTCAGCCGGCGGGCGGGCTCCAGTGGTTGTCGGGGTGATCGAGCCACACGGTGCGCCGGCCGGCCCGGGTGAGGGTGAGTCCGAACCGCTGGTAGCCGGGGGCCCCGGCGTGCTGCCAGGTGTTCCAGGTGGTGTGGATCTCGTCCCACAGGCGCCGGGGGCCGCTCTGGCGGACCTGGTACTCGTCCGCGCCGGGGACGGAGTCGACGGTGGCCCAGGAGGTGACGGTGGTGTCGAAGAACCACCAGGTCACGGTCTCCTGGTAGGGGGCGCGGCGGTAGTAGACGTCCGGTAGGCGGGTGCCGATGGCGAGCTGGGCGAGCCAGGAGTCGCCGATGGCCTCGGGGTCGAGGCCGGTGACCGACGCCGTGGCGTCGCCGGGCCACTCTCCGGGCAGGTAGGCGTCGACGGGCGGGGCCTGGTAACGCTGCTGGCGCATCCTCATGAAGTCCGAGGGGCCGGTGAAGTGCCCGGCCGCCGTGCGGCCGTCGCCGTCGCGGTCGACGTTCAGGCGGGTCATGGCGCCGCCGCCGAACAAGGTGGCCACCGGAGCGACGAGGATCCCGCCGGGGCGGGTCGCCCCGAGCCAGGCGGTGGGGATGTCGGTGACCAGGCTGGAGCAGGTCGCGATGAGCCGGTCGGCCCGCCCGCTGGCCTCATCGGTGGTGGGTTCGGCGCCGTCGCCGGTCACCACGCGCACCCCGTCGAGGCCGGCCGCGGTGAGGTTGGCGCGGGCGGTGTCGGCGACGGTCTTGTCGATCTCGACGCTCACCACCCGGTCGGGGCCGAGGCGGTGGGCGAGGAGGGCGGCGTTGTAGCCGGGGCCGGTGCCGATCTCGTGGACCAGGTGGCCGTCCTGGACGTCGAGGTCGCGGAGCATGGAGGCGACCATCGTCGGCATGCTCAGGCTGGAGGTGAAGTCCCGCATGCCCGCGCCCTGGTCGCCGTCGTCCCACTGGGTGATCGCCGGGGTGTCGCGGTAGGCACCGGCCAGCCAGCCCTCGGGGTCGGCGGCTCGGTCGCGCTCGACCGCGGTGCGGTCGGTGAACTCCCAGTAGACCGGCGGCAGGAACAGGTGCCGGGGGACCGCCTCGAACGCCGGGCGCCAACCCGGCTCCAGCGCGCCGGTGTCCGCGAGGTGGCCGGCGAGCCGGTGGCGGGCGCCCTCGGACCGGTCGGCGCTCACTTGTGCTTCGGCTCGGGCTCGGGGCCCTGGCCGTCGGGGCTGGGCTTGGGCCCGATGTCGGGGCCGCCCGGCTTGGCGTGCGCCCCGCCGCCGCCGTCCCCCGGACCGCCCTTGTTCTCGTCACCCATCGTCGCGCCCCTCTCACCCAGCGGAGCCACCATCCTGGTGGGCGCCGGATGCTGACGGCAAGAGGGCCAGGCCGCAGGCCCCGGACGGCAGGCCCGGCCGGACCGGGCGGAGCAGGAGGCCGGTGCCCGGGGGTGGTTCGGCCGGGCACCGCCGCGACCGTGGACATCGCCGAGGCCGCCATCGGCCGGGCGCGCCGGGCAGCACGCCGGGCCGTGCCCGGCCGGCCGCTACGCTGCCCGCCGGCGCGCGCCGGTGGGCTGCCGAGGAGCCGGAGGGAGCGGCGGATGGCCGGGGAGTGGCAGCAGTTGGGGCCGTGGTCGGCGTGGGTGCCGTGGAGGACGGCTCCGGCCGAGACTCCGGACCGGCCGGGGGCGCATCTCGCCCGTGCGGGCGGTGCGCCGCCCGGCCACGGCAGGGTGCCCCGCGCCATGCCGACCAGGTGAGGACGCCGGGAGAGTGGTCTTCCTATGATGGGCGAATGACACCCGAGGACCGCTTCCCCGGGCCTGAACTGCCCGACTCA
>NZ_JBEZIR010000219.1:0-7241 GCF_040651175.1 Kitasatospora sp. NPDC048540 | reverse complement strand
ATCGCCCAACAGCTCTACCTCAGCACCAAAACCGTCGAATACCACCTCGGCCACGTCTACGAAAAACTCGGCATCACCTCCCGCCGCCACCTCCGTCGGCTCCTCCCTTCGTGAGTGACCGGACCAGCGGCAGGCCTCAGGGTCGAGGCGGCTCACGCGGCGAGCCGTCTCGCGCCCTGTGCGGATCTGTGGTGATCTCATTGCCCGTATGGGCCGTGCGCCGTAGATCATGCGTTCACGGGTCACCTCAGGTCTGCCGAGGAGTCCGATGTTCAGATATCCGCCTGCCGTCACACTCGTCGCCGTTCTGGCTCTCGCGCTGACCGGATGCGGTTCCGACGGTGGTGGA
The DNA here is from genome assembly GCF_040651175.1 of Kitasatospora sp. NPDC048540. Lineage (NCBI taxonomy): Bacteria > Bacillati > Actinomycetota > Actinomycetes > Kitasatosporales > Streptomycetaceae > Kitasatospora > Kitasatospora sp. NPDC048540. The sequence goes on along the minus strand of NZ_JBEZIR010000219.1, from coordinate 6,892 downwards.
GGCCAGGCGTCTGCGCCCGGGGTGACGGCTACGACGGTCACGATCGGCAGCCACCACCCACTGACCGGGCCCGCCGCGGCAGGACTCGGCGATGCGGGCCCGGCCATGAAGGCGTACTTCGACTACGTCAACGACCATGGCGGGGTCAACGGCCGGAAGATCGTCTTCAATGACAAGGACGACGCCTACAACCCCGCCAAGACGGTGGACGTGATGCACCAGCTCGTCGAGCAGGACAACGTCTTCGCCATCGTGGGGGGCCTGGGGACCCCGACCCACACGAAGGTCGTCGACTATCTCAACGCGCAGAAGGTCCCCGACCTGTTCGTGGGGTCCGGCTGTACCTGCTGGGACTCACCGTCCACGCACCCGTACACCTTCGGATGGCCGACCGACTACGTGCGCGAGGGCAAGGTCCTCGGTACGTACGTGGCGTCCGCCTTCCCCGGGAAGAAGATCGCCTACTTCACCCAGGACGACGCCCTGGGCGCGGACGGTATCAAGGGACTGGACGCAGTCCTACCGGCCTCGTCCGTCGTATCGCGTCAGACCTACCAACCCGGCAACCTCGACATCAACCCGCAGATGGACGCCATCGCCCAGTCCAAGGCCGATGTGATCGTCGCATTCGCCATCCCGACGTACCTCGCACAGCTCAAGATCGCACAACTCAAAACCGGCAATTCCGCCCAACTGGTGGCCAGCTTCGCCGGCGCCGACCCCACCACCCTCTCCGCCCTGCTGGCCCCCTACGCCCAACAGAGCGGCGAACAGGGCAACTCACTCGTCCAGGGAATCGTCACCGACTCCTTCACCTGGCCGATCTCCGACACCACGACCAGCTGGTACGCGCTGTACAAGAAGGTCCGCGACACCTACGCGCCGTCCCTTCCGCTGAGCCAGGCGACCAACTTCGGCATGTCCATCGCCTACACCTTCGTCCAGGCACTCCAGCGGGCCGGCAAGAACCCGACCCGTCAGTCGATCGTGGACGCCACGGAGCAAGGGAACTTCACGGGGCCCGGTCTGGTCCCGTTCGGCTTCAGCAAGACCTCGCGCGCCGGCTACACCGGCACACAGATCGGCGTCATCCAAGGCGACAGGATCGTCCTGCAGGGCCAGCCGATGACCACCGACGCCGGCGACGGCCCGGTCACCCCCTACACCACACCCCCCGCCACCGCCCCGGCCGACGGTATCCCCACGCCCTGACGGTGGAGGCGGGCCTGCGGTCCGCCGATCGACGAGGCCGGATCCGGCCGGACATCCCGGCCTGTGCCGGGGCGGCGCCGACAGCAGCACCGCCGGACGATCCGACGGTCCTTCACGAAGGTTCGATGCTAGGGGACAGGGGTGCGGGACTAGGGACTCTCCCTGGGGCGCGCGTCCCGGCCGGAGCGCGATGCTGAGGCAGGGCCTCCCGGCCCGGAATGCATCCCTGCCGCCTGCTGCCGGGCGGTATCCAGCACCGCTACAACAGGGTGGAATCAATGGAGAGCGCAATCCGTGCAGGAACGTATGCAATACCGGTTCTGCTTCTGCTGATGGCCATAGAGTTCGTCGGATATTCCCGGGACAAGGCCCCGGACGCACGGCGGGCCGGCGTCTCCGTGCGGGACACCGCCACCAGCCTGTCCATCTTCGTGGTCGGCCGGATCGAATTGCTGCTGGCCAGGTTCATCGAGCTTCCGCTCGTGGCGATTGCAGCGTCCTTCGCCCCGTTCACCCTTCCCGGGTCGGCGTGGTGGGTCTGGGTGGCGGCGATCATCCTCACCGAATTCGCCTTCTACTTCCGGCACCGGATGAATCACCGTATCCGACTGCTCTGGGCCGGGCACAGCGTTCATCACTCAAGCCGGCACTTCAACCTCTCCACAGCCGTCCGCCTGCCCTGCCTGATACCTGGAGCATTCCTGGCCAACGTGGTGGACGTGCCCCTGGCCCTGATCGGCATCCCGGTATGGATGATCTTCACCGCCCACATCATCATTCTGCTCTACCAATACCCGCTCCACACCGAGCGGATCGACCGACTTCCCAGAGCGGTCGAGTTCATGTTCAACACTCCGTCACACCACCGCGTCCATCACGGCGCGAACAATCCCTACCTAGACAAGAACTACGGCGGCATCCTCATCGTCTGGGACCGGATCTTCGGCAGTTACGCGGAAGAAGTTGAACGCGTCCGCTACGGCCTGGCCACGAACATCGACACCTTCAACCCGCTCAAGGCCAATTACCACGAGTTCGTCAGCCTTCTCCGCGACGTCCGACACGCCCGCACCTGGTCCGGCCGCGTCGGTTACCTGGTCAAGCCCCCCGGCTGGCACGAACCCGTCCCCGCCGTCCGGCCGGGGACGGCCCCTGTGATCGGGAGGCGACGCGGACCCGAGCCGATCAGCAGCGGATCGTTGGTTTCCGTTCACCATTCACCGCGAGGGTCGCATGCCGAAGTTTCCTGAAGTGCAGTTGGCGTCGAATTCTCGGGGCGCCCGTCCAGCCGAGACGGCAGGTTCCGCTGCCCGCAGTGGCGCCGCCGGAGCCGAGCGTCTGCGCGTCCTCGTCGTCGCGGAGTCCTTCTTCCCCCAGCTGAACGGCGTCGCCCACAGCGCCTTGAGAACGGCCGAGGATCTCTTCAAAAAGGGCCATATCCCTGTCATCGTCTCCCCTGAAACCGGCCGGCGCTCGCACCGCGCCGACGATCTGGCCCAGTGGGGGAACATGTTCCCCGTGATCCGCGTCCGCTCGATTCCGCTTCCAGGATATCCTGAAGTCCGTGTCGCACTTCCGGGACGTCACGTGGCCAGGGCGATTTCCCTTCACCAACCCCACATCATCCACCTGGCCAGCCCGTTCGTGCTGGGATCCCAGGGGATCGCCGCGGCCAGAAAATCCGGCATCGCCACCGTCGCCGTTTTCCAGACCGACATGGCCGCTTATGCCAGAACCTACCTCCCTTCCGTGGCCAACATCATGGAACGGCAGGCGTGGAGGCGGATCCGGAACATTCATTCAGCCGCCGACCGGACACTCGCCCCCTCCGAGTCCTCACGTCGAGATCTCGTCACACACGGGATCCCGCGCGTCCATCTATGGCCGCGCGGCGTGGACTCGATGCGCTTCTCCCCGCACCATCGCGACCATGCGCTCCGCCGGGCACTCGCGCCGGCCGGAGAGGTAATCGTGGGGTACGTAGGGCGGCTCGCGCCGGAGAAACAGGTCGAGCTGATGGCGGGTGTGTGTTCTCTGCCCGGCGTACGTGTCGTCATCGTCGGCGACGGCCCCTGTAGGACCCGGTTGGAGCGCGCCCTGCCCGGCGCGATCTTTCTGGGCCGTCGAACCGGACACGACCTGGCTCGCGTCTACGCCTCGCTGGACATATTCGTACACACGGGGCAGTTCGAGACGTTCGGACAGACCATTCAGGAGGCGATGGCGAGCAGGCTGCCTGTCGTCGCGCCGGCAGCGGGCGGGCCGTTGGACCTGGTGGACCACGGCCGGACGGGGTTCCTCATACCCGCGGGCGATGGATCTGCGCTGTGCGGAGCCGTGGACCGACTCGCCCGGTCCGGGGGCCTGCGTTCCGCATTCGGTCACGCAGGCCGCACCGCTGTCGCGGCCCGCACCTGGGACTCGATCGGTGATGTGCTCATCACGCACTACCGCCAAGCCCTGAGGGCGACTACCGAGGATCTCATCCTCCCGTTTCCCGCCGATTCTTCCGGAGCTCCCACGGGAAGGGCCGACCGGCCCGGAGCGGGAACAGCTCAGCCGGCTGCGTCGGCAGGACCTCGAACTGCCCTGCCGCCCTCCCTGAGCCGGGCCTCGACGCCCCGGAGCCCCGTCGGATGATCACCCGATAACGTGACGGCACCCCGTCGGCCGAGGTCCGATGCCTGGCGCCGCCGCCGTCCGGGCCGGGCATCGGTGAGGGATCACCCCTTTGCGGCTTCCTTGAGCTTGGAACCGGCGGAAACCTTGACGCCGTGACCGGCCGGGATCTGGACCGGGTCGCCGGTCTGCGGGTTACGGCCGGTGCGCGCAGCCCGCAGGGTGCGTTCCAGGGTCAGGAAGCCGGGGATGGTGACCTTCTCGTCGCCCTTGGCGACGACCTCGCCCGTGATCTCGGCGAAGGCGGCCAGCACCGCATCGGCGTCCTTGCGGGTCACCTCGGCACGCTCGGCCAACGCGACCACCAGCTCACTACGGTTCATGGGACATACTCCGAATCTGTTCATCGTCCCGGCCGGACACCGGACGGGGCAGCAGACGGCCATGCTCTCACCGGCCGTCCGCCGAACCCGGCTGCCACAAGCTCTGGCGCGGCGCTCCCGGCCGAGCGGGGCAACGGTCCTGACGTAGCGGGAACGCAGTGCCGACGACGAACGGTCGGTGACCGGCCGCCTCACGCCCGCGGGAGCCGCCCTGCGCACCCGGGCGCAGTCGACGTTCGCCGTGAGCGGCTGCCTCAGGAGCACGTCCGGTTGCCCCGCCGTTCGGCACTTCGGGTCGAAGAAGGCGGTCCCGGCAACCGTGCGCGACACCCCCTATCTCCATCCCTCTCCCTCCTTCTCGATTCGCGGACGGTTCTCCGCTGCGACCTCCTTGCCACGCGTTCTGTCGCATCCGTCCTGTTCGGATGCGGCGTCGCGGTCCTCGAGTGCCTCGGGAAGGCTGAGGCCGTGGTTGTTGCGGCCGTATCGCCGCCAGACTTCGCCCATCGGCCCGTGCTGTTGGAGGAGTTCGAGCGTGGTGGCGATGACGGGGATGGTGTCGTCGTGGCGATCCCAGCCGTCATCTCCGTCTTCTCGCCTCCGGCGGGGCGGGCAGTACTTGCGGCACAGGTCGTAGATGGTCTTGAGCCGGTCGGTGAGTGGGTGGGAGCCGGCGTCGGTGACGACGAGGGCGATGGGCGGACATCCGTCCCGGGTGTGGCCGGGGTGGGCCTGCCGCCACCCGGCGGCGGCACCGCCGGGGGCGGTCGGCGGGCGGTTGCGGACCCGGCGGCGGAAGAGCTCCGGGCAGGCCGGGAAGCTCGCCGCGACCGGGGCCGGGGGCATGGTCGACCGGCCGACCTCGACCAACAGCTCCGGCACGCCGATCTCCGGTGCCTGGAGTACCGCGTCCGGCCGCACCTTGCGTCTCCCTCCCGGGAGGGTGAACTCGGTCTCGGTCGACCAGGACGTCACCCTCCCGACCCCGCCCGCGCCGTCGGCACCGCCGCCGCGTACGAAGGCCACTATGGTCTCGTTGACGGCCATGGTGTGCGAGGCTCCGGTCCGGCCGGCGCCGCGGGTGGCACCGCCCGCCTCGCCACGGACCAGCTCCAGCAGCAGGTGCGCCGCCGAGCTGGGGCCGTCCGTGTCGTTGAGTCGCCAGGTCCTTTGCTGTGCCGTCGTGTTGCCGTCCGGGACGGTGAGGCCGTTCAACTGGAGGTCGAGCAGCGCAGCCCGGATCGACTTGCCGGAGCCCAGATGTGGGCGCAGCAGGCGGTGGAGTTGGTCGTCGGTGGCGATCTTGAGGATGCCGAGGGCGGTGAGGATGTCTTCGCGCAGGGAGTCGGTGGGGCCGGTGGGCTCGTGTTGGTGGGTCACTGGTGATCTTCCTGGGCGCGAACGGGGCGTGTGTCGGCGACGGGTGGCACCGGTTCTCACTCCCGCAGGAGGAGCACGGTGGCACCCGTCAGTGCCGCGCCGGCCACCAGTGCCCAGGCGATCTGCCCGTGCAGGACCAGGACCGCGCCCGGTAGGGCCCCCGCCAGCATGGTGGCGACCGCGAGGATCCTGCGGCGTTGGCGCGGCGAGTTGGCACCGGCCAGGCGGGACTCGGCCGCCAGGCCGGTCAGGGTGAGGGTGAGCACGGTGGTGGTGAGGTCCGGTACACCGAGGTCTCGCACGGTGCCGTTGCGGATGCCCATCGCGATGGCGACCAGGGCGATCACGGCGTACTGTACGGACCCGTTCGCGCTCCAGGCGAAGACGACGAGAGCGGCCACGCCGTTCAGCGCGGCTTCCGTGATCAGGGCGGTGCGCAGCCATCGGCCGCGTCCGGGGGGTGCGTACCGTCGCATGAGGCGGCCGGCCAGCGTCGCGCCGAGGAGGAAGGCGGCGAGGGAGGTCAGCGAGCCCACGATGGAGAACCCGGGGGCCCCGGCCAGGGCGAAGGCGATGACGACGACGTTGCCGGTCATGTTCGCCGTGAAGACGTGTCCGAGGCCGAGGTAGCTGACGGCATCGATCAGGCCGCTGACCAGGGTGAGGGCGAGCAGGGCCACCGCCAGCGGGTGGCGGTCCTGGACCTGCGGACCGGGGAGCCGCGGCGAGGTCGCAGCCGGGGGACCGTCCGTGGGTGCGGCCACGACACCTCCTCAGGGGGTTCTTTTCCGGGGGCGCAGGCGGGGGAGTCGCCTCGGTCCGACGGTACCGGGGTGCCGGCGCGGCATCAGAGGAAGCACGGGTCCAGCGGTGTGGCGGACCGGCCGGGGGCGGCGAGGCCGCGGGCTTCGCGCCAGGCGTGCTGTTCCTCGGAGGCGAGTACCGCCTCGGTCACCCCCCTGGCCTGGGTGACGCCGCCCAGGCCAGGGGCAGGGGTGGCGTGGTAGCCGCCGAACCGGGTGACCGGGCTCCAGGAGGGTGTCACGGTGGGCAGGTCTGGGGTCAGTCCCTGGTGTTCCTGGGCGGCGTGGACGATGCGGCCCCCGACCACGGTGAGGACGGACTCGATGTGCGGGATGTCCGCCTCGGGCACGGTGAAGTAGTCGGCGCTGAGCACCGCGAGGTCCGCGTAACTCCCGACCTTGAGCCGTCCCTTGACCGCTTCCTCGCCGGTGAGGCGGGCGCCGCCCAGGGTGTACAGCTCCAGGGCCTGCTCGCGGTCGAGCCGGTTGTGGTCG
>NZ_JBEZIR010000218.1:0-7305 GCF_040651175.1 Kitasatospora sp. NPDC048540 | reverse complement strand
AACTGGAACAGCTCCCACAGCTCGTCCGGCACCAGGCGCTCCACGATCATCACGCCCGCAGTTTACCCAACCTCGCCAAATGAGATGACTTCTAAGGCCGTCGCCGTCCTGCGCCCGGCTGTCGATCAGGCCCGGGGAACCGGCGCTCCAGTTCGTCGATCCCTCGGCGTGCTGGCGCTCGGGGTCGGCTGCGCCGACGGCCTGTTGGCCGGGTTGGCAGTGGTGGAAGAGATCGGACTGCCCGAACAGGCCGATCAGGTGGCCCACACGGACAGCCTCCTGTTGACCTACCGAGGAACCCTACGGGTACGGGCGGGGCAACTACGGGCCGGGGTTGATGACCTGGCCACCCACGCGGCCCGCCAGCGAGCCGACGGCGACCTTACGGTGTTCCCCACAGAGCACTACATGCTCGCCTTCGGCCGTTACCTGACCGGGTCCTGGGCGGACGCCCTGATCAGCGCCGACCACACCCTGGTGGTCTCCAACAGCCTGGACCAGCCCTACGGTCTATCACCCGGCCACGCGGTCGCGGCGATGGTCCATGCCCAGCGGGGCCAGGCAGAACTCGCCGAATCCTTCCTCGACGCCTGCCGCCGGTACGCACCGCTCTTCCCGGAACAGAACTGTCTCTACCCTGTACTGGCCGCTGCCACGCTGGCACAGGCCCGGGCGGACCTCCCAGCCATGCGCGAAGCTTTGCAGGCACTGGCCAGCGCAGAAGCCACCCCGGGCACCCGCACCCTCTGGGCGGTGCTGTGGGTACCGCTGTATGCCGAAGCCTTCACCACCACCGACCGGCCCACGAACGAAAGCCGTCCACCTATCGAAGAGGCCCTGCACACCTTCGACCAGCTCGCCGACCGCGCCCCCGCCCTGACCACCACGAGCCACTGGCTGCACGCCCGCGCGGCCGCCGAGCGCGGCGATACCGATGCCGCCCGGGACCTGTACCGGCAGGCGGTGGCCGCGCCGGTGGTGGAGGGGGACGACATTCCGCTGCACCGGGCGTTCGCCCACCGTGACCTGGCCGCCCTGCTGCTCGCCGCCGGTGGCTTCGCTGATCGGCGGGAGGCCGATGGTCAGTTGCGGGAGGCACACCGGATTTTCACCATGCTCGGCGCGGTCCCGTATGCGGAGCGCGCCGCTCAGGCTCTCGCCCGCCTCGGCACCACCACTCCCGTCCCGCCGGCTGGGGGGCGGGAGGCCCGCTTGCACCAGCTCACCGACCGCGAACAGGCCGTCGCCCACCTCGCCGCCCAGGGCCTCACCAACCAGGAAATCGCCCGAGAACTGTTCGGCAGCACCAAAACGGTGGAGTACCACCTCGGACACGTCTACACGAAACTCGACCTCACCGGACGCCGCCAACTCCGCACCGCCGGCGTGTAGAACCAATAGCCGCCTGAAGTTCCCCCCTGATGTTGGACAGCGTGTTTCTACGCTGCGGGGGAGAGGTCGCGCTCCAGCAGGTGCCGGGTTTCGAGCGGGGTGAGGTACCCGAACTCGGGATGCCGGCGGAGCCTGGTGCGGTTGTACCCGACCTCGACGAAGCGGAAGACGTCGGCTCGGGGCGTCTGACGGCTGTCCCGCACGGTGGTGCCGATCTCCGCCTTGAGCAGGCCGACGGAGCTCTCGGCCGCGGCGTTATCGCGACAGGACCCGGTCCGCCCCATGGACTGCCGCATCCCCAACTGCTTGATCTCCATTCGGAGATCCTTGGACGTGTACTCGCTGCCGCGGTCGGAGTGCATGATGCAGCCGGCCTCGGACGAGATCGCCGTCGACCTGCGGATCCTCACTGCGCGCCGCTACGACCTCACCGCCGACCGCACCCGCGCGATCAACCGCCTGCGCGACCAGATCCTGGAGCCGACCCGCACCACAACCAGATCCACACAGACCAGGCCACGAGAAAACCCCCACCAGCAGAAATCAACCAAAAGGGCAACACAAAGGGCAACCAACTGCCCGATGGTATGCCCGACAGAAACCGGACCGCTTCGAATCCCACCCGACACCACCACCGCCAAGCGCAGCTCCCGTCGATTACACGACCCGCCGGGTCCCGGCGGTGAGGTGGCGGGCGGCCGTTGAGGGGGGACGCGGTCGTGGTCACGTGCACGATCAGGAGGAGCCGGCTGCCGGCACCAGGTCGCCCCGGTCCTCGGTCCCGCAAGGGGCGGCCTGCGTACCCACCGTCCGGCTCTGCGCATGCCGCAGAGCTGCTTGCGCAGAGGGTGTGCAAGCGGGCTGGAGGCCGTGCGTAGCAGCCCGGTCGGGCGCGGGGATCTCTCGGTGTGAGCGGCGTGCAGTTGTCCGGTGGTGACGTGCGATCCCGGATCGCACCGGGTCTGACCTGTGGTGGCAAGGTTGACGGGGTGGAGCGCGCCAGCGTTGCGGGGCGCCGTCCCCGACCATCGGATACACACCAACCCGTGAACAGTACTGCTCCCACGGCCCGGCTACCGCGCACAGCTCCCTTCCCCTACGCCCCGCCGTCCCTCCCTGACCTGCTCTCCCAGCGCTCCATACAGTGAAAAACCAATAATCATCAGGGCCCCCAGGGGGTAACCATGAACGATGCCAGCGCACAGCAGAGCAACACCACCGCGAAGCACACCGGCCGCGCACCGACCTGGGCCACCGCAGCACGAGCAACGATCGCCCTCGCCGCTGCGACACTCGCCGCCGGCCTGACCGCCGCCCCCGCCCACGCTGCCGGCACAGTTCCCTGCGACGCCGCCGCCCTCACCACAGCCATCAAAACGGCGAATGCGAACACCGGTGGCACCATCACCCTCACCCCCGGCTGCACCTACACCTACACCCAGCCCGCCACCGCCGGCGGCGACACCGCACTACCCGCCATCACCACCCCCATCACCCTCAACGGCAACGGCGCCACCATCCGGCGTGACCCCAACGCACCACTGTTCCGGCTCCTCGACATCGCCGACCACGGCACCCTCAACCTCAACCTGGCCACCCTCGCCGGAGGCCACACCACCGGAGCCGGCGCCGGAGCCGCCGGAGGCGCCATCCTCGTCGAAAACGGAGGAACCCTGCGCGGCACCCTTCTCGCCATCACCGACAACACTGCCGACAACGGCGGAGGAATCTACAACAACGGCGCCCTCACCCTCACCCAGTCCCGGCTTCAGAACAATCAAGCTTCATCAGGCGGAGCACTCCTGCAAGCCGCCGGCACCTCCACCATCAACACCACCGTCATCAGCGAGAACACAGCGGCCGTACTCGCAGGAGGAATCGCCCAATACGGCGGCTCCATGGCCCTCGCCCTGTCCCGCATCGAGAACAACCACGCCTCGGCGTCGGGCGGAGGACTCGTCGTCCGGAGCGCGACCACCGTCAGCACCACCGTCATCAGCGGGAACACCGCCAGCTTCGGAGGAGGAGTCCTCCACGACACCGGCCCCATGATGACCATCACCGCCAGCACCATCACCGACAACAGCGCCGACGCCGAACGCGCCGACCGCTCCATCGGCGGGGGAATCCTGAACGGCGCACCGCTCACCGTCACCGCCAGCACCATCAACGGCAACCGGACCCCGCACGGCAACGGCGCCGGCATCGGCAACTACGCCGCCACCCTCAACCTCAACGCCACCCGCATCACCGGGAACACCGCCGGCGGCCGAACCGGCGGCCTCTACATCAACGGCGGCACCGTCAGCCTGTCCCTGAGCAGCATCACCGACAACACTTCCACCACAGGCCCCGCAGGCGTCTTCGCCGCAAGCCTCTACACCCCCGCCGCCATCCACAACACCTTCTCCGTCATCAAGAACAACAACCCCACCAACTGCCAGGCAAGCACCATCCCTATCCCCAACTGCACTAACTGACCCCGCTGCAAGGCCTCCGAGAGCGCAGCACCTCCAAGACCGCAGGCCGCCACGAGGAGCGTCATGAATCAGATCGTGATAGTCCCAGCTGAGGTGCGGGCGGCAGCGAAGAGGTAGGACGGGAAAACGGCAGCCAGGCCTTCGCCGCCCCCTTAGCTTGGCGTTTATCCTTGTCTGCTTTGATGTTCCTTGATCGATTCGGCTCCTTTGGCCGCCTTGCCGACGTTGTGGCGTGGGGCCTGTTGCCTGTTCTTCGAGCCGAGCGGCGTCCCGGTCCTGGTCGGGGCGGTTTCGGCGCGGCTGCCGGACGGGCCGGAGGCTGTCGCACGACTTCCCCCGCCCGGGAGTCAAGAGCGCGATTTTGCGGTGCTGGCAAGGAGTTTGCTGAGGCTGTGGACGGTGCCGAGGAGCTTGATCTCGGTGTCGACGGCTCGGCGGCTGCGGTAGTTGAGGTGTCGGCCGAACCGTTGGAAGAGCTGGGCGAAGCCCGGTTCGACCAGGGCACTGCGCTGGCGGTACTGGGCTCGGCCGGTCGGGGTGGCGAGGCGGTCGGCCATGGCCTGTTGGCCGGCGGGGGCGGTCTGGCGCTTCGCGGGGAATCCTGCCTGGTCGGCTTCACTGGTGACCGAGGCCAGCAGTGGTAGATCAGCGAGCTCCTCGAAGGAGGCGGCGCTGGCGTATCCGCTGTCGGCGAGCCAGAGCAGGATGCCGCCCGGCAGTCCTGCCGCGTGCTGGTTCTCCTGGGTCTTCCTGACCATGGGGACCAGGGCGGTGCGGTCCGACGGGTTGTCGTGCAGGTCGATGGCCAGCAGGATCTGGCGGCGCGCGCAGACAGTCTGCAGGTTGTATCCCCGCAGGTAGCCGCCGCGCTTGCCGAGCTGCAGCCGTGAGTGGGGATCGCTCAGGCTGGCGACGGCGGTCGGGGAGGGCCCTGACTCGGGGCTGCGTGCCCGCTCCAGATGGACGAGTGTCTTCGCCGGTCGGGCCTGTTGCCGGGCCAGGACGGTCTTGTGCTCCATGGGGACGGGTGGCCGGCCGGTGGCACCTCGGCGGCCTGCTGCCCGGCCGGCCTCGGCCCGAGCCTCGTGGCCCCTCAGTTTCTCTTGGTGGGCCGCGATCTCCGCGGCCAGCCGCCTCTTTGCGCGGGCCACGATGCGTTCGGCAGCTTCGATCTTGATCCTTGTCTCGTTGGCGGATGGCAGGGCACGCTGATAAGGCCGGTCCCGGGCCGTGCGGGCCCTGGCGAGCAGGTCACACAGCCGTGACAGTCTCGGCCAGTCGTCACGCTGGGGCTCGTCGTCGGCGTCCGCGGTGTCGCTGGTTTCGACGCGCCGGGCATGGTCGCGCGCGTCGTCCATGACTCGGTCCGAGCGCAGGCGTCCGAGCAGAATCACCGGCAGGTCGGCCAGGGCGGGGGAGAGGTAGGTGACGTCGTAGCCGGACTCCATCACGATCAGAATCTCCGGGTCGCCCGGCTCCCAGTGTCCTGCCTGGATCAACCTCCCTGCGACGTCACGCAGTTGGACGGCGGTGACGGCGGTCGCGTCGTCGGCCGGCCCCAGGCGCACGGCATCCAGCACCGCGACCCAGGAGGTGCGGCCGGACTCCGGCGCGGCCACGAAGGAGTACAGCCGGACCGGCACGAACTGGCCCCGGCTGCGGTCCCCGCGCCCGTAGACATGGCAGAACAGACGCTCGTCGCTGGTCGGGGCATCGGGACGGAGCCAGTTGCTCACGTCCACGGCCGGCACGATCCGCCCGTCGGCAGCCCGCGGCAGCGGCAGACCTGCCAGGACCTTGCGCGGTCGGGCGAGTCGACCCAGCCTCGCTCCAACCCTCTTCACAGCGCGCTGTGTCCGCGCCGGTGCCCGGCCGCCAACGACAGCTCAACCAGCGTCCTGACCGGCCCGTCCGTGCACAGCACCGCATCCGTGAGCTCGAAGAGCACATCCGCGCGGGCGTAAAGGCACTCGTAGAACTCGACCCGAAAGCGGGACAGCACGCCCAGTGCATCACCCAGCGGGCACATCGGCAGGCAGACTCATACTCAGCGGCCGTTCTTTCGTGCCTCTTGACTCGACACCTCGAAGCGTGGAGAACGGCCGCCTCTGCTGTCCCGGGAAGAACCGCAGATCAGCAAGTCGAGTGACGTGCGTGGACAAACGCCAAGCTCAGCGCAGGCGGCCTGCCGCGTCGCCGTGATACCAGCCGGGTTGCTCGCCCGGGGCGACCTGCACAGTCAGAACGGGAACCTGCTCACGGTCAAGTTCAGCGGGTCACCGTCCCGGATCTCGCAGTACGCGCTCTCGTGATCCCAGCGCTCGCGGTGGCGGCCGGCGAACTTCCTCGCCGGCCCAAGCACCTTCGTGCCAGTTGCAGTCGCCTCGACGAGGAAGTCGTCGGCATCGAATCCCTTGTCCCGCAGCGCTACCGCAACCGTTCTCATGTCGAGATCGTCGCGGTTCGGAGCGACGTGGAGGGAGGCGTGCGAGCCCTGCCGCCGGGATGCATGGCCCACTCGACCAGAGCGCGGACCAGCCCTGGCTACCCAGGCGGAGTCAACTATTTGAATGGCATAGTAGTGGTTCCCAGGTAGATTGCCGTGGGGTTCTTGTACTTCTTTCCGCTTGGACTCGGATCGTCAGCAAGCCAACTATCAAGCTTTCCCCAGCCTGGACCTTGGTCGAAGTAGAATGACTCCTTGACCCCTTTGAATTCCGTCGTGGTCAGGAGTGATATGTGGCCAGGAAGGCCAGGCTCTACCGCCGCCTTCGATATCGCATGGATCTGCCCCACGGCCAAGGACTCAATGAAGTTTGAATCAATATTCCGCCATGCGCTATCGGGCCCATAAACGGATTTGTAATTTCGCATCTTCTCCTTGGTGGGAGCGAAGGACTTATTTTTAATAATTCCGACGGCGGCGCACCAGGTGAATGGAGCGCATGTCCCCATCGTCCCATTTGGGTCCACGCTATTTTTGCGAATTTCCCTCACGATCTTCACTTGCGTATCGGCACCCGCCGCCTTCTTGAACGGGGCCACCCAATTGTTAACCGTGCTCCATGCTCGAATCATTTCCGGGGTGGGCTTTTCTGGGCTATTGGCAAATTTTATCGCAGTCGGAGGGTAGCGCTTAATTGCAACCCGAGCCTCACCCTCGGGTGCCCTTTTTGATCCAGCTGGAGGCCCTAGTAGTTTAGGGACTGAATTATGGGTTGGCGCCAAGGGCTCCGGCATTGCGTTCATTGAAATATTGTTGATCTGTGGGCTTCTCCGCTCGATGTCGCGGCCAGATTCAAACTCGTCAGCGGCGGCGTCGACAATTTTCTTTCTGACGTTGCCGGTGGGGTCGGTGTGGTTGATGGGGTCGGCGCCGAAGGCGCTGTGGCGGTAGAAGACGGGGGCGGGGTCGCGGGTGGTGAAGGTGCCG
>NZ_JBEZIR010000217.1:0-7329 GCF_040651175.1 Kitasatospora sp. NPDC048540 | reverse complement strand
CGCCAACACCCCCACCACCACCGACACCCCCGCCACCACCAGACGACGCGAACCCACCACACCCGACACACGCACAGACATACAAAACTCCAAGACAGATACAAAGACTCGTACAGCCACCCTCACCGACCGCCCACCACCACCCACCCCCCGAACAAACCAACAAACGGACCTCAGAGCACCCCAGCAACAACAGCCCACGAAACCCCACCGACAGACCAGACCGGACACTGACACGAAGAAGATCCAGCCGACCACTCGCTTGAGGGCATTGAGAAGCTGCATGCGTTATCGGACATGGCTGGCACCGACAACGAACAGTCACGGCAGGCCGCCGGTGACAACGGCCACGTCCAGACCGTCGGCGACGTTGCTTAGGTCGCTGGAATCTCAGGTGAGCTGTAAGTAATTAGTCGTCGTCGGGTTGCCAAGAAGTGGCAGGAACTCCGACCTGGCCTGGAAAATCAACGCCGGAAAGTAGGCGAAGGCAACGGCTTCCTCGGTAACCAGGGCCACCGCTGTGGGCCAGACCTCTGTGTGAGATGCCCGCCGCCGAGGATTTAGTCTCAGTTCCGACTGGCGACGCGCGAACAACTCAGGCCGACGCTCGGCCAGGGGGCTTAGGAGCAGAGGCGCACCAAGCCTGTCGCGGCATTGACGCTGACGTAGTCGAGTCCCATCTTGACGGGCTCCAAAAGTGCGAAGACATGGCGAGGGTGAGGGCGGTTGTGCGCGGATTTTGACTTCCGGATATGCAGATACAGAAAAGATTCTCCGCACTCCGGGTGGTCCTTGAGCCAGGTCCGGAGGATTCTGTCTGCGTGATTTCTGCCAATAGCGCAGGATGCTGGAGCGGATTCGTCGGTATCCTTGTGTTCGGCCATGATGAATCCGTTCCCGGGTAGATTGGCTGGCGCTTCGGAGCCTCCTTGTCGAATAACCTACCCGAGCCGCGATGTCGCGGACTCCCCTGATCGGATGGCCGGAAGGAGGATGCTGGTGCAGCGCGCGTGCGCGCGCCGGAGTGCGCAGCGGGAATCGCCGGCACCGTGGCCGTGCACGGCGGCTTCCGATTCCGGCTTTTTAGTGGACAAGTTTCGGAGGGCGTTGGGTCGGCAACCGAGTTTTATTACCATTGCGGATATGTGGCCGTACAAAGGTGAAGGAGTCCAGGTGACCGAGGTGGCGACCGTGCCGTCCAGCGAGCGGGTGTACATCGACAAGCAGGCCCCGCAGGCCTTCAGGGCCCTGCGCGCCACGGCCGAGGTGGTCCGCGACCATGTCGCGGAGGCCGGGCTCGACCGGATTCTCGTGGAGCTCATCAACCTTCGGGTCTCCCAGCTGAACGGCTGCGCCTTCTGCCTGGATGTGCACACCAGAGCGGCCCTACGGCTCGGCGAGAGCACCCAGCGGCTCGGGGTGCTCGCGGCCTGGCGCGACACGGAGGTGTTCACCGCGCAGGAACGTGCGGCCCTCGCCTTGGCCGAGGCGACCACTCATCCTGCCGACGCGTCGGCGCAGGAGACCGCTTACGGTGCCGCCCGGCAGGTGTTCGGGGACGGCGAGATCTCCGCGGTGATCTGGGCAGCCATCACCATCAATGCCTTCAACCGGGTCTCCGTCCTCAGCAAGCACCCGGTCCGGCCGTCCGGCGCCCGCTGACATGCGGTGCTTGGCTCGTTGGCCGGCACGCTTCGTGCCAGCCGGCTTCTGAACGGCGGGGGCGCAGGTCAGGCACCCTTCACGACATCCCCGAACCTCAGGGGTGCCGCGCTGACGCGGGCGGCAGCACAGCCGTGTCTGCCGGAGGTCTGCGCGGCGACGGACGCGGTCGCCGTTGCCGTTCACGGGTGAGGAGAAGAGCCCGAGGCGGACCGCGGCGAGGGCGCCGCCCGGTGTGCTGCGGGCGATGGTGACTTCGCCTCCGATGGCGGTGGCGGCTCGTCGTGCGATGTCGAGGCCGAGTCCGGTGGAACCCGCGCTGGCACCACGGGCGAGAGCCTGCTTCGGGTCGGATGTGCCCAATCCCGCGTCCTCGACGGCGATGGTGACCGTCTGAGCGGCGCGTTCGACCCGGATGGCCAGTGCGCAGCCTTGAGGGGTCGGTTGCGATGCGCAGGGGGCACCGCACCGCCACCCGGTGGCCGACCGGCGCCCCGCGGTCCAACAGCCTTGCACGTCAGGGTACTTCACCCACACTCGGCCGACGGATATGCTGAAATGAACATAAAGCGTTCTCGCGCGCGCAGGCCACCCCGTCTCGGCCGAGGGCCGGTGGGAGCAGGACCGAGCTCGGCTCCTCGTGCCGCCCCGGACGTGATCGTGCCTGCGGCGCTTCTGTCCGGCAGCGGTGACCGGGTGAGACAGCAGCGGCGCAGATGCCGCTCGATGTGGCTCGGGACCGCGCTGAGGGTTTGCTGACTGTCCACCTCACTCCACGGGGGAGGAGACATGGCAGGGAAACACCGAGAAATGGCTGCACTCACCGAGACCATCGAGTCGGTCGGACAGGACATCGCCCCCGTGGACGCTGCCAGGGCCCGCGATGTAGTCGCGTCCCACGCGCGCGATCTCAAAGACCGGATGCTGCTGGACGCTCTCGGACTGGGTGAACCGCTCGTTGAGGCCCAGCCCGGTCCGGGGGAGAGCGTACCCCGCGCGAAGGGCGGAGCCTGCTGACATCGCGGAGGACCCGGCACCCGGCTCCAGGGCATCCGGGGAGGTCGGATGAGGGGTGCCATCGCCACCCAGTCATGCAGGGGGAACAGCCCGTTGTCCGGGGCCCCGGGGGATGCGGATCAGACCCCCGCTCCCCTGATCGGACGGTTTGTTCGAACCGGGGTCCAAGGGCACCGTTGAGGTGTGCGCAAAACAGTGTCCGACACTGACGCGTCCGAATGAACTGCCCCGTCTCCAAAGCTGGAAGTGGATGCCATGACCATCGAACCCTCGTCGATTCCCGCGCCCGCCGCGCTGCACCCCCCGCTCGGCGCTGTTCAAGGCGGTGGCCCGGCCGGGCCGCCGGTGGTCGTGCCGGACCAGGCGCTGGTGGCCGAGATCCTCGACCAGATGCAGCTCAAGCACGTGGTGGACGAGGAGGGTGACCTCGCCGCGCCGTGGGAGGGGTTCCGCGTCTACTACATGTTCCGCGGTGAGCAGAAGGAGCTGTTCGCGGTCCGCGCGTTCTACGACCGCTCGTACCCGCTGGAGCGGAAGGCCGAGATCCTCGACCTGATCGACGAATGGAACGGCGAGACCCTCTGGCCCAAGGTGTACACCCACACCCACACCCACGCCGACGGGGACGGCGTGGTCCGCCTGATCGGCGAGTCCCAGATGATCGTGGGCACCGGCGTCAACCTGGACCATTTCGTCTCCGCCATCGCCAACTGGACCCAGGCGTCGGTCGGCTTCGAGCAGTGGATCGCCAAGCGTCTCGGGGACCCGCCGGAGGAGCTTTGACCGAGTCGGTGAGGAGGCCGTGAACTGCCACCCCTGGCAGTCTGTTCGTAGAGCTCCTGGCTGATCTTGCGACAGGTCTGTTAAGCGCAAGAGCGGGCAGCCTCGATGCTGCCGAATCGAGTCAGCCGGGCCGGGAGAACGGGGCGGCGGCGCGCTGCGGTGTCCGTGCGCCGAGCTCCTTCGAACGCCGGGCCCGCGTTGGCCGGCCGAGGTGAACAGCCCACGGACAGAACGTTGTTGCCGACGGTGACCTCAAGGCCCGACCGGCCTGTCGTACGCGGAACGGGTGACAGCCCCGGCCTGGTCAGCCCGAAGAGAGCAGCCGCCGAAAGACGGACAGGCGATCATCAGGACCGGACCACACGGCGAGGTCTGCCTGCCGCACCACAGATCCGTGGGACGGAGAACCCGTGAGACACCTCACCCGCCGAATCGCCACCATCACCGCCTGCGCCGCACTCATACTCACCACAGCCGCCACCGAAGCCGCCACCGCCCGCGGTGTCCCGATCACCCCAGGCATCCCTGACGTGCCCGTCACGTCCGGCGTCGTCGTCAACAACGGTGACAGCAACGGCACCAACATAGGCGGCAGCAACAGCGCCGCCGGCCATGACAACCTCACCGGCCATGACAACGTGGCAGGAACGGGGCATGCGATCGGCGCGCTCGGCCAGACGCCGCCGACCTTGGTGGGCTGTGGCACCAACAGCCAATCGACGTGTGTGACGTACCGCATCATGAACGAGACCGCGAACGACCTCGATGCAGTCTGTTCGCTGAACTGCTACCTCGATGCGGGGCTGGCCATCTCCGGGGGTATCCAGGTCGACGTCGGTTCGTCGATCACGATCTACCAGATCTACTCTCCGTCCGGAACCATCAGCCGGGCGGACTTCTCGGCCGGCTCATCCCCTGTCGTCAGCATCAGTCTCGTGAGCAGTAGTCAAATGTCTGTGGCGACCTGCATCCCTTCCTGTGTGGGCACCGGACTTGGGCCCGACGTCATCCTGGTCTGAGACTCTGACGAGTCCGGTGCTCGGCTGTCTGGGACACCACATGGTCCAGCCAGAATCGTAGCCAGGCAGATAGGGCCGGCTGGCGGGTTTGGAGACCAGGCCGTCGACGCCGTCGCCGGGATCGCCGAGCCATTCCCGGGCCTGGGTGGGGTCGCCGGTGGCGGGCAGGCCCTGCAATGCGCGCAGGCACACGCCGTCCAGGAACTCACCCAGACGTTGCTGCCGCTCGGTGTGCGGATGCGGGCGCCAGTCGTCGGGTGAGGCCGAGCAGATCGAAAGCGGCGTACTCAATGCTGAATGGTTCGCCGCGGCGAGGGCCGCCGGCCCGGGTCCGGAGCAGGGCGAGCGCCTGCTCCGGACCCGGGGAGTGCGAGGACCACTCCGTCCAACGTCGCCTCCGGCAGCTCGCGGGCGTCCTCCGCCAGGTCGGCGAACGTCTGGGACAGATCGGGTGCCGTGCTGGGAGTACAGCGCGGCGTGCGGGCCGGTACGCAGGACGGCGCGCCAACCGTCGACCATAGGGGACAGAAGATGGCCCGGCCCGTCCGGGAACTCCTCCACGGTACGGGCCAAGGCGACATCGATGGGTAGTTCGAACGGGACGATACCCCAGTACCCGCCTGGAACGTGTCCTGACCTGCACGGAAAGTCACCACGACCCGCTGGAGCGCGCCCACCTGGAATTCGCCGATGAGCGCGAGCAGGTCTTCGTCTTCGGCCTGTCGACGGGCGGGGCTCTCGCCCTGCGCCTCGGCGCCCGCGGCGACGGTACTCGTCGACTGCGGTCTCCATCCTGAGTGTGGGTCACTGCCGAGGTCGATCACCAGGAGCATGGTCTGCCCCAACACCTCAGAACGCTGCGCCGGACGGCCAGACGCGCCACCGCAGGGGTGATGAGCGTTCCAGGCGGATCGTCGGCGTGCCCACCGGGTTCAGCCGCAGCACGCCGCTACTGTCGGAACAGGAGAGCCCATGGCCTCGGGCCTTCCGAAGGGACCCGGGCCGAGGGCGGGAGCACCATCCGTTCCTCGGCTCGGCGGTCACCGCCCTGGATCATCCGTCAACCAAATCCCTCGCGAGCGGTGCGATGCTGCCGTCCGCGTCGGCGGACTGAGGAAAGGCCCGTGCACACACCCTCGCCGTGCTGTTCGCGTTGCCGACCACCGCCAGCAACGCCCTCGCCACGGTGCTCCAACGCAAGGCCGCCCGGCGGGTACCGGTGAACGGCCGACTGGGCCGGGGCCTGATGTCCGCGCTGCTCCGCCAGCGGGTCTGGCCGGGTGGCATGGCCGCGGTCGGCGCCCAGCCTGCTTCCAAGCTCTGGCCCTCGCCAACGGAGCGCTATCAGTGGTGCAGCCGGTGTTCGTCCTGGAGTTGCCGATTGCGCTGCTGCTGGCCGGGGTGATCCTGAACCGCCGCTTGGCGGCGGACGTATGACGGGCAGCCACCGGCGTCACGGTCGGGCTCGGACTGGCTGTGCGGGCGGCTGCTCCCACGCCTGGCGACTCGGAGGCGCCGATGACCCGTTAGCTGATCGGGATCGGCGGCGGGCTCTCAGCCGCCGCGCTGCTCACCGCCACCGCCGTGCGGCGCGCCCCAGGTACGGCTCGTGCAGCGTGCCTCGCGCTTGCCACCGCGCTCTGTTACGCCCTGCCCGCTGCGATGCTGAAATCCGCCGTACAGACCTGGCAGACGAACGGTCTGGCCGCGTTCTTCTCGGTCTGAGCTCCCCCGGTGCGCGGGAGGTGCCAGGCGGCAGACGCGGCTGCAGCAGCGCAACCACCCGCCCCGCCGTGGGCCCTATCGGCCCGCCAAATGATGGCGGGCCGATATTTCAACAGGTCGACTCAGTAATTCATATTGGCCAGTCCGGGATAGTGTTTATTGATCTTTTTAACGCCCCTTCCGGTGTAGCCAGGATTAACCAGCTCCTCGACCTTCACTGCATCCGTGTAAGTCCCACCCTCGGGAATCTTGAGGCGGTATGCTCTGCTGATATCGCGCGGATCGATTCCGGCCAGGGCGGTCATCTCGGATTCGAATTCTAGGGTCATCTTTGAAGTGGCATTGCTCTTGAATGGGTTGATAATCCCTTGCGCCGAAGCGATCTCATAGACCCACATGCTATCCGCGTGCCCCGTATCCGGACCGTACGTCGCAATCCGCTGCTGCGCATACTTCTCACTTCGCGTGAGGCTTACCCATGGCGTGTCATTGTACTTGTCCCAGTGGTTAATAAATCCCCAGAGGGAGACCGGGTTGTTAACGTTCTTGGCCTGGAATCCGTTTTTGAATACATCCTTCGGATGCCTTGTGTCACCTCGGTAGAGTGGCTTTGTCGAAAAGCTCATGTGAAGGGGGCCGGATGGGAGCTTTTTGACATTCGGCTCATAGAGTTTATCATTGCTGGCGAGCTTCACGCACTTTTTTCCAGAAATGCATGCAGATGGGAAATGTTCGGGTATTTTGGTCGTGGCACCATAGCTCCTGATAATGTCACCACGGGTGGCTCGTGGCTGTGCGGCATCAATGTCCGCCGCGGGTGGCCCCAGCACCTTGGAGAGATCATTCGCCGGCCCAGGTGCATGGCCGTCGACCCAGCCCTTCGTTGACTTTGCCTTCGCTCGCTGTGCGCCGATGCCGATCTTCATGTGCCCGCTGGGGTCGGTGTGGTTGATGGGGTCGGCGTCGAATGCGTTGTAGCGGTTGTGGAGTTGGTAGGTGTCGCGGGTGGTCCAGTGGCCGTCGGTGTTGTAGGTGCGGGCGGGGGTGTATTGGGTGTGGTCGGGGTTGGTGTATTCGCCGCCGTATTGGATGGGGTTGGTGTGGGGGCGGTTGTGGTGGGGGT
>NZ_JBEZIR010000216.1:0-7350 GCF_040651175.1 Kitasatospora sp. NPDC048540 | reverse complement strand
TTCCCCCGCCCGGGGGGTCCTATCACAACTCAGCCCCGGCGGCGGCGCCCTCCACCCACATCCCTCGCCGTGGCCCGCCGGGGGGGGCCGGGGGGGCGGGGTCAGCGCACCAGGCCCGCAGGCGCCCCGGTCCGGCTCAGGAGGCCGGTACGAGCTCCAGCGCGGCCCGCAGCCGGCGCAGCGTCTCGGGGCGGCCGAGCAGCTCCATCGACTCGAAGAGCGGCGGCGAGATCCGCCGGCCGGTGACGGCCACCCGCAGCGGGGTGAAGGCGAACTTGGGCTTGATGCCGAGGCCGTCCACCAGCGCCTCGCGCAGCACGGCCTGGATCGGCTCCGGGGTGAAGTCCCCGAGCGCCTCCAGCGCCTCGATGCTGGCCTCCAGCACCGGGCGGGCGTCCGCGGTCAGCACCTTGGCCGCGTCGTCCGGGTCGACCGCGAAGGCGGCCGGGTCCACGAACAGGAAGCCGGCCATCGGCACGATCTCGCTCAGCACGACCATCCGCTCCTGGGTGAGCGGCGCCACCGCGGCCAGCAGCTCCAGCTGCTCGGCGGTCGGCTCGGCCGGCAGCAGCCCGGGGGCCTGGAGGTACGGCACCAGGCGGCGGACGAACTCCTCGGGCGCGAGCTCGCGCACGTGCCGGGCGTTGATCGCCTCGCACTTCTTGAGGTCGAAGCGGGCCGGGTTGGCGTTCACGTCCGCGATGTCGAAGGCGGCGACCAGCTGGTCCATCGAGAAGTGGTCGTCGTCGGCGGAGAGCGACCAGCCGAGCAGCGCGAGGTAGTTGAGCAGGCCCTCGGGCAGGAAGCCGCGCTCGCGGTAGAGGTTGAGCGAGGCCTGCGGGTCGCGCTTGGAGAGCTTCTTGTTGCCCTCGCCCATCACGTACGGCAGGTGGCCGAAGCGCGGGGTGGTGCCGTTGCCGACGCCGATCTCGGCGAGGGCCGCGTAGAGGGCGATCTGACGCGGGGTGGAGGACAGCAGGTCCTCGCCGCGCAGCACGTGGGTGATCTCCATCAGCGCGTCGTCGACCGGGTTGACCAGGGTGTACAGCGGCGCGCCGTTGGCCCGCACGATGCCGTAGTCCGGGACGTCCTTCGGGTCGAAGCTGACCGGGCCGCGGACCAGGTCGTCGAAGGTGAGGGGGTGGTCGGGCATCTTGAACCGGACGATCGGCTGCCGGCCCTCCTGCCGGTAGACCTCGACCTGGTCGGCGGTCAGCGCCCGGCAGTGGCCGTCGTAGCCGCTCGGCTTCCCGGCGGCGCGGGCGGCCTCGCGGCGGGCGTCCAGCTCCTCGGTGGAGCAGTAGCAGTCGTACGCGTGGCCGGCCGCCTTGAGCCGGGCCGCGACGTCCGCGTAGATCTCCATCCGCTGCGACTGGCGGTACGGCGCGTGCGGGCCGCCGATCTCGGGGCCCTCGTCCCAGTCGAAGCCGAGCCAGCGCATCGCGTCCAGCAGCTGGTTGTAGGAGTCCTCGGAGTCGCGGGCCGCGTCGGTGTCCTCGATCCGGAAGACCAGCGTGCCGCCGTGGTGGCGGGCGAAGGCCCAGTTGAACAGGGCGGTGCGGACCAGGCCGACGTGCGGGTTGCCGGTCGGGGAGGGACAGAAGCGGACCCGGACGGCCGGGTCCAGCTCGGAGTTAGCCACGCTTACAGCCTCAATCACGGGAGACGACCTTGTTGGCGAGAGTGCCGATACCTTCGATGGTGACGGCGACCTCGTCGCCGACGCCGATGGGGCCGACACCCGCGGGGGTGCCGGTGAGGATGACGTCGCCCGGGAGCAGGGTCATCGCTTCGGAGATGTGGGCGATCAGCTCGGCGACCGGACGGACCATCAGGGAGGTCCGGCCCGCCTGGCGGAGTTCGCCGTTGACCGTGCAGGTGACCGCCAGGTCGGCGGGGTCCAGGTCGGTCTCGATCCACGGGCCGAGCGGGCAGGCGGTGTCGAAGCCCTTGGCCCGGGCCCACTGGCCCTCGCGCTGCTGCACGTCGCGGGCGGTCACGTCGTTGGCGCAGGTGTAGCCGAGGATCACCTCGGGCACCCGGTCGACGGGCACCTCGCGGCACATCCGGCCGATCACCACGGCCAGCTCGGCCTCGTGCTGGACGTCCGAGGAGAACGGTGGGTACGCGATGGCCTCGGTCGGGCCGATCACCGAGGTGGAGGGCTTGAAGAAGGTCAGCGGCACCGCCGGGACCTCGTTGCCCAGCTCCGCCGCGTGCGCCGCGTAGTTGCGGCCGACCGCGACGATCTTGCTGGGGAGCATCGGGGCCAGCAGGCGGACGTCCTTGTGGCGGTAGCTCTCGCCGGTCGGCTGGGGCGTCCCGAACGGGTGCCCGGCCAGTGCGTGCAGCACCAGCGAGTCGGGGTCCGAGGGATCGCCCTCGACGACGCCGAAGGAGACGCTGCCGGCGGCAGGGCTTCCCTCCCGGACGGAGAACCTGGCAATGCGCACTGCCCAGCAACCTCTCGGTTCGTCGGCCGCCGGGGCGCCCGGACGCTGGCGGGGCCCGCGGATC
Organism: Kitasatospora sp. NPDC048540; assembly: GCF_040651175.1. Taxonomy (NCBI): domain Bacteria; kingdom Bacillati; phylum Actinomycetota; class Actinomycetes; order Kitasatosporales; family Streptomycetaceae; genus Kitasatospora; species Kitasatospora sp. NPDC048540. The sequence continues at coordinate 4,833 of NZ_JBEZIR010000216.1, read as the reverse complement.
GGGGCCCTGCTCGATCATCCCCAGGCTATCGCGTGGCCCGTCGGCCGCCGCCGCACGGCGGGGCCGCCCGCAACGGTCGGCGGCCGGACCGCGGGCGCACGGCGGCCGGCCCGCGCCCGGACGGCGAAGGGGCGCCGACCGCGGTGTGCGGTCGGTGCCCCTTCGTCGGTGCCCCTTCGTCGGTGCCCCGTGCCGGTGCTCGGCGCCGGTGCCCGGTCGGCGTCAGGTCAGTCCATCAGTCCAGCGGCGTGCGCGGGGCCGGGGCCACCATCAGCACGGTGCGGCGCGGGTTGGCGGTGCTGCCCGGCAGCTCGGTGGAGTACTCGCGGGGCGCCTGCGCGGTGAAGCCGGGCAGCTGGCCGAAGTCCTCGACGGAGGCCAGGGTCGTCCTACGCGGGTTGGCCGTGGGCCGGATGTTGAGCGTGGACTTCGGAGCCTTCTTCGTCGGCTCGGACATGGCGTCACACCTTGGGTTCGTTGATCGGTCCGTGACGGCGGCCGCCCCGGCACGGGCCGGGACTTTTGGACGCGCCTCGGGATGGGCAGGCTGAAAAAGCGGCGGCGCACACCGGTGCGCCCGCCGCCGCCAGGCTAAGGATCTCTTGTCACAACCGCCGTGACCAAAGCTACACATAGCGATGTGACTTTGCTCACATTTACCGGGAAAATTACCGCGATCCCGGTTAATTCCGGCGAGAAGAATCAGCCGACATAGGGGATATCTCGGACATTTTGGGACCTCCGGCGCGCGGGGGAATCCGCAGCCCACTTGGCATGCATCCGGCAAGTGTCCGAAAAGGGCCGTATTCCGGCACCCCTACCGCACAGTCCGTGAAGCGGCGCACGCACTGGGTAGCCCAGGACACCGACGGGTAACGCCCCTTGTTGGACTTCCCCGCCTGTGCTGGAATGCCACGGAAAAACTCGACACCGCCCTATCCCGCCACCGGCGGGAGGGGCGCCCGGTCCAGAGGTTGCGACGCCAGTGCAGGGACGTTTCAAGAGGGGCAGCGGCGCCGCGGGTGACCCGGAGCAGCGCGAGCCCATGTCAGGCTCCCACCAGGCAGCACCGATGACCGGCGCTGCCGCCGATCGGTTGACTTCCGGCGGCTCCGAGCCAGAACCCGGCGACAACGGCAGCGGCGCGGACAGCGCCGAGCACGCCGACAAACAGAGCCGCCGATCCCGGCTGCGCGGAACGCTGAACCGCCGCCGGGCCACCGGCATCAGCCGGTTCGCGATGCGCAACTGGCGGATCCGGACGCGTCTGATCGCCCTGCTGCTGCTGCCCGTGATGGTCGCGCTCGTACTGGGCGGCCTGCGGGTGCAGACCTCGCTGGAGAACTCCCGCCAGCTGGCCCAGATGAAGGACCTCGCGGACCTCGCCCGCAAGGCCACCAACCTGGCCAACGCGCTGCAGACCGAGCGTGACATCAGCGCCGGTCCGCTCACCGCCCGCCAGGACGCCACCGACCCCGAGGTGGTCGAGGCCCGCAAGAACAGCGACGCGCTGAGCAAGGCGTTCAACGCCAGCGCCGACAAGTTCGACGAGCTCGACCTCGCCGGTGGCAAGACGCTGCTGCTGCAGGTCCGCAAGGACCTCAACCAGCTGACCGCGGCGCGGACCAACGCGTACCGCAACAACGACAACATCCAGGCGACCATCACCAGCTACGACGTGATGATCAAGGACCTGATCGACATCATCCAGGACCTTGCGATCACCTCGAACAGCACCGAGCTGATCAAGACCACCCGTGCGCTGCGCCAGTTCTCGCTGGCCAAGGAGGCCACCTCCATGCAGCGCGCGCTGATCAGCGCCGCGCTCGCCCGGCCCGGCCAGCCGGACCTGATCGCCTCGGACGAGACCTTCGGCATCCGCCTGCAGGGCAACGAGGACAACGCGCTCGCCAACTTCACCGCCATCTACGGCGAGGGCGAGGCCCGGGCCAAGCGGGCCCAGATGAGCTACAACCAGCTGATCGCGGACTCCGACCGGTTCACCAAGGCCGTGCTCAACCCGAACGGCATCCAGCAGGCCGAGAGCCGCAGCTACAAGGACTGGTACGACGCCGCCTCGGCGAAGATCACCGCCGAGCGCAACATCGAGACCTCCCTGGTCGACGACCTCGACGGCAAGGCCCAGGCGCTGCAGTCCGACGCCGACACCGAGGCCCTGATCAACGCCGCGCTGGTCGCGATCGTCCTCATCGTCGCCATCGCCGGCGCGGCCCTGATGGCCCGCTCGATGGTGCGCTCGCTGACCCGGCTGCAGACCGCGGCCGAGGACGTCGCCGAGCGGCGACTGCCCGAGCTGGTCAAGACCCTGTCCGAGAGCGACCCGCAGGACGTCGACGTCACCGTCGAGCCCGTCGGCGTCGACTCCGCGGACGAGATCGGCCACGTGGCCCACGCGTTCGACATGGTGCACCGCGAGGCGGTCCGCCTCGCCGCCGAGCAGGCGCTGCTGCGAGGCAACATCAACGCGATGTTCACCAACCTCTCGCGCCGCAGCCAGGGCCTCATCCAGCGCCAGCTGTCGCTGATCTCCGAGCTGGAGAGCCGCGAGGCCGACCCGGACCAGCTGGCCAGCCTCTTCAAGCTGGACCACCTCGCGACCCGTATGCGCCGTAACGGCGAGAACCTCCTCGTCCTCGCGGGCGAGGACCCGGGCCGCCGCTGGACCCGCCCGGTCCCGCTGGTCGACGTGCTCCGCGCCGCCGCCTCCGAGGTGGAGCAGTACGAGCGCATCGAGCTCGCCGCCGTTCCGTCCACCGAGGTCGCCGGCCGCGTCGTCAACGACCTCGTCCACCTGCTCGCCGAGCTGCTGGAGAACGCCACCTCGTTCTCCTCCCCGCAGACCCGGGTCCGGGTCACCGGCCACGCCCTGCCCGACGGCCGGGTGCTGGTCGAGATCCACGACACCGGCATCGGCCTGTCCCCCGACGACCTCGCGGACATCAACGAGCGCCTCGCCAGCCCGCCGGTGGTGGACGTCTCGGTGTCCCGCCGGATGGGTCTGTTCGTGGTCGGCCGCCTGTCCCTGCGACACGGCATCCGGATCCAGCTGCGTCCGAGCGACTCCGGCGGCACCACCGCGCTGGTCATGCTCCCGGTCGACGTCACCAACTCCGCCGACCGCCGGGGCGGCCGTCCCGGCGGCCCGGGCGGCAAGCAGCAGCGCGGTGTCGCCCCGACCCCGCGCCAGCAGGGCCGGGCCGGTGCGGCCGACGCGCTCTCCGGCCGCCAGGCGGCCGCGCTGGGCCAGGGCCCGGGTGCCGGTGGCGCCGGGCGTCCGCAGCTCGGCGCGCTGCCGGCCGGCGGCCCGCAGGGCGGTGGCCAGAACGGTCCGCAGGGCGGCCAGCCCTCGGGCGGCCCCGGCGGCCGCGCCGGCGGCCTGCCGACCCGTGAGGTCGGCCAGTCTCTGCAGGGCGGCCAGCCGCAGCAGGGCGGCGCGCCCCAGCGCAACGCCCCGCAGGGCAGTGCCCCCCAGGGCAACCAGCCGCAGGGCAACCAGTCTCAGGGCAACCGCAGCGACGGCCTGCCGCCGCGCCGGGTGCCCGGCGCCTCCGGTGCCCCGGGCGCGCCCGCCAACGGTGGCGGCGCCCCCGGCGGTATGCCGCGCCGCCAGCCGCAGCAGCCCCCGCAGCCGCAGGACGGGCAGGCCGCCCGCCGGCCCGCGCCCGAGCGTCCGCAGCCGCGCGGCGCCGAACTGCCCGAGAACCCGGGCCTGTTCGGTGAGCGTCCGCAGCACGGCCGGGCCGACCAGGCCCAGGCCGGCGGCCCCGCCGCCCGCGGCGGCCTGGCTCCGCGCCGCCCGCAAGGCCCCCAGGGCCAGCCGGCCCCGCAGGGCCGTCCGCAGCAGCAGCCGCAGCAGCTGCCGCAGGCCTCCGCCGAGAGCGCGGCCGAGTCCACCGCGCAGTTCGCCCGTCCCCGGTTCGAGGCCAGCGACATCGACCCGCGTGACCCGCTGGGTCTCGGTCTGGTCGAGCCGGTGCTTCCCAACGTCCCCGGACCGGCCGGCCAGCCGCAGCAGGACCAGGCCCAGCAGGCGTACCAGCAGCCGGGCCAGGCCCCGGCCGCGCAGCGCCAGGCCGCCGAGCGCCCGCAGCCGATGGCCCTGCCGACCGGCCCGGGCCCCGAGGACACCCAGTGGGTCCGTCAGCAGGCCGGCGAGCGCCCGCAGGCCTACCAGCCGCAGCGCCCGGGCACCTCGGCCCCCGGTATCGCCCCGCAGGGCAACCCGCAGCAGGGTCACCCGCAGCAGGGCCGTCCGGCCCCGCAGCGCCAGGCGCCGCAGCAGCCGCAGGGCCAGGCCCGGCCGCAGCAGCAGGCGCCGCAGCAGCCGGAGGCCCTGTGGCGCCCGTCGGCCAACGACGAGCGCTGGCGGCGGGCCGAGCAGCTGCGCGAGCCCTCGACGGGTGGTCTCACCACCTCCGGGCTCCCGCGCCGCACCCCGCAGGCGAACCTGGTGTCCGGCACGGCGGAGTCCGCCCCGCTGACCGGTCCGCAGGTCTCCCGCAGCCCCGAGGAGGTGCGCGGCCGGCTGACCAACCTGCGCCGCGGCATCCAGCAGGGCCGGCAGGCGGGCACCGGTCCGGCGGCCGGCCAGGCCCCGGGCGCCGCCCAGGGCCAGGGCCAGCAGGGATTCGACGGCTTCGGCGGCGCCGCACGCGGCAACCGTCCCGGTCATGACGGGCAGCGCAACGCCGATGGCACCTATGGCTTCGGCCCCGAGCACCAGGAGCGTTGAGTTGAGTCAGATGAGCCAGGCCGCACAGAACCTGAACTGGCTGATCACCAATTTCGTGGACAACACCCCCGGGGTGTCGC
>NZ_JBEZIR010000215.1:0-7531 GCF_040651175.1 Kitasatospora sp. NPDC048540 | reverse complement strand
CACCCGAGAGGACGGGTGGGGGCCGGGGACTTCCACCGCCGGGGCCGGGCGCAACGGGTCCGACGCCCGCTGCGCCCGGGGCACGGGCGCGACGGCCCCGCGTCCGTGCCGTGCCGTACGTGGCCTGCCACGGGCCGCGTACGGCACGGACACCCCGGCGGTGGTGCTCAGACCCGGTCGGCCGCGATCAGCACGTACTGGAACGAGCCGTCCTGGTACGAGTTGATGAACGCCTCCTCGATGCCGGTGACCAGCGAGGAGGTGGCCCGCAGCTCCCAGTACGGCAGGGTCGCCGGGGTCAGGTCGATGACGGCCTGCGGCACCAGCCGGTTGTCGGCCATGGCCCGCAGGTACTCCCGGCGGGAGTGGATGTTGCACTCGAAGTGCGCGTTGATCTGCGAGACCCACTTCGAGGGCTGGCCGTAACGCGGGTTCCAGCAGCCGGTGATGGTCACGTACCGGCCGCCGACGCCGAGGATCCGGGAGTGCTCGGCGAACAGGTCCCCCAGGTCGACGTACATGCTCGACTCGTTGTTCCACGACGCCGCCGCCTGCCCGGTCTCGAAGGGCATCGAGAGCATGTTGCAGACGCGGGCGCGGACGGAGTCCGCGATGCCCAGCTCCTGGGCGCGGCGGTTCGCGAACTCGGCCTGCTTGGCCGACAGGGTGACCCCCTCGACCTTGGACCCGAAGCGCTGGTGGGCCATCACCATCGAGCCGCCGCGGCCGCAGCCGGCGTCCACCAGGGTGCTCCCGGGACCGACCGCCCCGAGGTGGTCCAGCAGGACCTCGGCCTGCGCCGACTCCAGCCGGTGCAGCTCGGCGATCAGCTTCTTCTCGTAGGTGCTGTCCTCGGTGTCGCCGAGCGCGGCGTGGTCGACGTCACCGATGCCGTAGTGGTGGTGGTAGAGACCGTCGACGTCACCCAGGCGAAGGTTCACCGGCCGGGCCTCGTGGTCCCAGTAGCGCGCGATGTCACCCTGGTAGGGCGTCGCCGGGGAGGGGATGAACGCAGAGGCGGTCGCGGTGGAGAGTTCGGTATTGGTCACAGAGGAAATCCGTTCTTACCAGAAATCGGGCAGGCTGTAGCGGTAGGTATTGGTGCAGTGCCAGTAGTGGTTGCCGTCGACCCAGGCGGCCACGCCCCGCAGGAAGCGCAGCACGGTGGGCACCGGGAGCTCCGCCGCCAGCTCCGCGGCCGCGGCCTCGAAGGCGTGCATCAGTTCGTTGTGCACCTCGACGGCCTTCAGGTAGGCATCGCGGACGGGGAGCTTCTCCCGTCGGGCGATCACCACCGGCAGGTTCAGGTGCAGGCCGGGGGTGGCCAGCTCCTTGGTGTACGAGTAGAGGTCGTTGACGATGGTGGTCGCGTTCCCGGCGAGCGCGATGACCCGCTGCATCGCGGGCAACGCGTGCAGGTCCGCCGGGAGTTCGTAGCCACCGACGGTGTCGGTGATGGTGGGGCAGGGACGGAAGTTGTTGAACTGGCGCATCGCCAGGTACTCCCACACCTCCGGGACGTGGCCGGTCTCGGCCCAGGCCGCCTCCGCGAGGTACCCCAGGTGCAGCCGGGCCATGTCGTGCCGGTACCGGTCGGCCTGCGAGTGCCCGGCCTGCCGGACGAAGTACTCCATCGCCGAGCGGTAGGCGCGCCGCGGCGCGTCCTCGTGCAGCGACGCCGCCCAGTCCGGGTGGTACTCCGCGGTGGTGTAAAGCGGGTCGAGCGCGGTGTGGGCCAGCAGCAGGCGGCTGCCGAGCCCGACCGGCGAGCCCCCGTGGTCCTCGCAGTAGACGTCGTCCAGGGCGTTCTCCGCCGCCATCAGCCGGGTGGCGACCATCAGGTGGTCGACGGTCGGTGCGTCAGGATGGCAGGCGACCATGTAGCGGCCCAGCGAGAACCCGTCGAACTGGTCCTCCCAGTCCGGGGGGAACAGCTCGACCTCCTCCACGGCCCACGCCTTGATCCGGCGGCCGACCTCCTCCACCCGGACGGGGTCGGGCTCCGCCACCGGGTGGTGGTACAGCCCCGGCACCGGGACGCCCGCCGCCGGCTCCGCGGCCGCCGCGGTACCCGCCGGCCCGGACGGCTCCTCGACGAGCCGGGTCAGGTACAGCCCCGTCGTGCCCAGGCCGCTCGGGCCGCGCAGGACCCGCTCCAGCACCGGGCCCGCAACCGTCCGGGCCGCGGCGGGAGCCGCCGCCACGGGCTCCGCGGCCGGGACGGCGACCGGCTCCGCGGCGGGCGGGGGCACGCTCGCCACGGCCGGGCGGACGAGCGCCGCCGGCCCCGGCAGGGCGCCGCCCCCGGGAGCGGGTCCGGGGCCGGGCGCCGCGGACGGCGGGTCCGGCCGCTCGGGGGGAGGTGAGGGAACGGGCATCCGTGGCTCCTTGGTGAGGTGGTGGGACGGCCCGGATCCCGGGCACGCCGGGGCCGGGCCGAGGACGGGCGGTGCCCGCCCGGGACCGTGCCGCGTCAGCCGCCTCAGCCGCGCCGCTGGCCGATCTGCACGTTCTCCAGCACGCCGAGCGCGTCGGGCACCAGGATCGCCGCCGAGAAGTACGTGGTGACGAGGTAGGAGATGATCGCCTTCTCGTCGATGCCCATGAACCGCACCGACAGGCCCGGCTCGTACTCCTCCGCCAGACCGGTCTGGTGCAGACCGATGACGCCCTGCCTGTCCTCCCCGGTACGCATCACCAGGATCGAGGTGGTGTTCTCCTCGCTGATCGGGATCTTGTTGCAGGGCAGGATCGGCACGCCGCGCCAGGCCGGGACCTGCTGTCCGCCGAGGTCGACGTGGTCCGGGTAGAGGCCGCGGGCGTTGAACTCCCGGCCGATGGCCGCGATGGCCCGGGGATGGGCCAGGAAGAACCGGGAACCCCGCCGGCGGCAGAGTAGTTCGTCCAGGTCGTCGGGGGTCGGCGCACCGGAGTACGTCTGGATCCGCTGCTTGAAGGCCGCGTTGTGGAGCAGGCCGAACTCGCGGTTGTTGATCAGCTCGTGCTCCTGGCGCTCGCGCAGCGCCTCGATGGTGAGCCTGAGCTGCTCCTCGGTCTGGTTCATCGGCTCGTTGTAGAGGTCCGCGACCCTGGTGTGGACCCGCAGCACGGTCTGCGCGATGGAGAGTTCGTACTCCCGCGGGTTGAGGTCGTAGTCGACGAAGGCGCCGGGGAGCTGCGCCTCGCCGGTGTGGCCGGCCGACATGGCGATCTCGGCCTCGCCGTGCTTGTTCTGCCGCTGCTGCGGAATCGCGCTGAAGTGCTCGACGTGCGAGCGCAGTTCCGGCGCCGAGGCCAGCACGGCGTCGAAGTCGGCGCGGGCCAGGGTGAGCAGGGTGCCGGCGGTCTCGGCGGTGGCGGTGGCCTCCCAGCTCGCCCCGGCGTCCAGCAGGGCGTGCTCGCCGAAGTGGTCGCCGTCGGCGAGGACCGCGACGGCCACCGGGTCGCCGTACTGGCCGACCGAGGTCTGCCTGATCCGGCCGTGGGCGATCAGGTGGATCTGCTCGGCGGGCGCGCCGCGCTCGGCCAGCACCTCACCCGCCCGGAAGTCCCGCTGCACGCAGCGGTCGGCGAGCGCGGTGAGCACGGCAAGGTCGTCGAAACCGCGCAGCACGGCGAGTTCGCCGAGCTCACGGGGGATCAGCCGGACCCGGGCACCGTCCTGGACGAAGTCGATCCGCCCGTCCCCGACGGTGTACGTCAGTCGCCGGTTGACCCGGTAGGTACCGCCCTGGGTCTCCACCCAGGGGAGCATCTTCAGCAGCCAGCGGGAGGTGATCTCCTGCATCTGCGGAGCGGACTTCTTGGTGGAGGCAAGGTTGCGGGCAGCCGCAGTGCTCAGACTGCTCTGTCCGGTCGGCTCCGCGAGCGCCTGGCTGGTGTCCACCGTCATCGGGCGGGCTCCCCTTCGATTAAGAGTTCACAAGAGCGGTCACCGGCACACGTCCATATCAGCTGTGACCGGGGGCGGACATGACGGAGCCCGGGCGATCCGCGCCTCCGTTCGTCGCCGGGATCAAGCTTGCCGCCGGTACGGCCGGTTGGGCCTGGAAGCCGCTCCGGGTTAGCCCGATGCGGTGATCTTGCGCGGTCGGATGTTTGCGGACCATCTCGACGGTGCATGGCGCGGACGGCCGCGGCGGTGCGCCGGACGGAGGACCGTGCCGAGTGTCCTGCCCGGTTCGGCCGGGTCCGTCCGCACATAGTGCGGCATGACACGTACGCGGGCGGCGCCGGCGCTCGCCGCCGTCACCATGATCGTCACCTGTCTCCCCGGCCCCGCAGGCGCCCTCGCCCCGTCGGACGCCGCCCGCCCGCACGGCTGCGTCCGATCCCCGATCCCCGATCCCCGCCCCCGGGCTCGGCAGCTGATCGCAGGTCCCGAGCACGGAGGAACCCCATGACCGGACCGTACGAGACCATCGACACCGTGCTGGAGGGCGCAGTGCTCTCCGCGACGTTCGACGCGCCACCGATGAACCTGATCGGGCCGGAGGTCGTCCGTGATCTGGTCACCCTGCTCGACGATCTCGCGCGCCCGGACGCACCCGCCGTCGTGGTCTTCGGCAGCGCGGACGCCGACTTCTTCCTCCCGCACGTCGACCTGACGAAGGTCGCCGAGTACACCGCCGAGGCCGCGAAGAGCGGCGGCCCCGGTGACGCCTCCCTCGGCATGCTGTTCCGCCGGCTGAGCCTGCTGCCCGTCGTCACCATCGCCAAGCTGCGCGGCCGCGCCCGGGGGGCGGGCAGCGAGTTCCTGCTCGCCTGCGACATGCGGTTCGCCGCCCGCGAGACGGCCGTGCTGGGCCAGCCCGAGGTCGGCATCGGCGCGCCCCCCGGCGCCGGCGCGATCCAGCACCTCACCCGCCTGCTCGGCCGCGGCCGGGCCCTGGAAGTCCTGCTCGGCTCCGCCGACTTCGACGCCGACCTGGCCGAACGCTACGGCTGGATCAACCGCGCCCTGCCCGACGCAGACCTCGACGCGTTCGTCGCCGGCCTGGCCGCCCGCCTCGCCGCCTTCCCCCGCGACGGCCTGACCGCGGCCAAGGCCGCGGTCAACGCCATCAGCCTGCCGACCCCCGCCGACGTCCGGGCGGACGCCGCCCTGTTCCAACAGCTCGTCCGGGCCGAGGACGCCCAGCGGCGCACCGCCGCCCTGTTCCGGCGCGGCCTGCAGACCCGGGGCCCGCTCGAACTCGCCCTCGGCGAAGCCCTCGCCGACCTGCCGCCGGACGCCTGAGGACATCCGGTACCGGCCCGCCCGGTCGGCCGATCGGGCGGCGGACGACCACCACGACCGGCCGGGCGCCGGTCAGTCCTGCTCCGGCTCCGCGTCCTGCTCCGGCTCCGGCTCCGGCTCCGGCCAGAACACCAGGGTCTCGGCGGCCGCCGCGCGTAGGGCGTCCCCGTCGAGCTCGAACCGGGTCTCCGGCACCCCCTCCTCGGCCCAGGAGTAGAAGACGGTGACCGGGCCCCCGGCCGGGAGGCCCCACACCCAGAAACTCTGGTCCCAGTGGTCCCACGATCCGGAACCGTCCTGCGGGGCGATCACCGGCGGCCGCGGCCCCTCGGGCGTACGCCACTCCACCGACCAGCCCTGCTGCGCGACGGCCCGGCGGCCGTCCGGGAAGAGCACCCCGAAACGCAACTGGTCCTCGCTGTCGTGCTCCTGGACGAACGGCGGCTGCCAGTCGACCGCCTCGCCGCGCGCGACGTCGCGCGGCCGAAGGTCCCGGCGGACGTGCAGCGCGAACTCGAACCCGGTCGGGAAAACCCGCAGCCCGTCGGCGAAGACCACCAGCCACGGCGTGCGCACCAGGAACCGGCCCAGCGGCAGGCTCACCGGCATCACGCCGTCCGGCCGCGACCAGGCCGGCAGAGCGGGCCGCCTAAGGCGCGGCGACGGTTCACGGGGCGGTATCGCGTCGAAGTGGCCCATACCAACGAGTCTGACACACGGTCAGCACCGCAAGGCCCGGGATGCAGGGCTCCTGCCGGGGGCATCCCGCGGTCATCCCGTGTGCCGCTCGGCCCGGCCGCCACGGGCGGACGCGGGCGGCGGGCCGGTGGGGACGGCCGTCACCTCCGGCGCGGGCGGGGCGATGTGGCCGCGCCGGCGGCGCAGCCACAGGAAGAGCAGCAGACAGGGGAGCAGCAGACCGCCGATGCCGAGGGTGAGGAAGGCGGTGAAGCTGTTGATGTTCCTGACCAGCCAGGCGAAGTTCTGCCCGAAGAACCCGACCACGAAGGACAGCGGGAGGAAGACGCTCGCGAGGATCGTCAGCCGCTCCATGGTGGCGGTCTGGCGGAGGTTGATCCGGTTCTGCTCGACCGAGATCACCGCGATGTTGGCCTCCAGGACGGTGGCCAGCAGGTCGCGCTGGGCCGCCACCTCCTCGTTGACCAGCAGCAGGTGGTCGTGCACGTCACGGAAGTACGGCAGCAGCGCGGGCGGTGACTTGCCGGGCTGGAGGCGGCGGGTCAGGACGGCGAGCAGGGGGTGGACGGCGCGGTAGAAGTCGGTGGCCTCGCGGCGGAGGAAGTAGATCCGTTCGGTCGGGGCGACGGTCCCGGAGAACACGGTCGCCTCGATCTGCTCGATGTCCCGCTCCAGTTCGGCGACGACGGGTGCGTAGCTGTCGACGACCTGGTCCAGGATGGCCCAGAGGGTGGAGGCGCTGCCGGTCCGCAGCAGTTCGGGACGCTGTTCGAGCCGGCTGCGGGCGCCGGCCAGCTCGCTGGCGATGCCCTGGCGGACGGCGATCACGAAGTGCTCCGCGAGGAAGATGCTGATCTCGCCGGTGTCGACCTCCTCGGACCCGTCGTCGTAGCGCGCGGTACGCAGGATGATCAGCTCGGTCCCGTCCTCGTACTGCTCGGCCTTGGGACGCAGGTGGAAGGCCTGGGCGTCCTCGACGGCGAGTTCGTGCAGGCCGAAGCTCGCGCGCACCTCGGCCAGTTCCTCGGGGCCGGGTTCGAAGAGCCCCAGCCAGACGAACCCGCCCTGTGCGCAGCGGGCGGCCGCCTGCTCGAGCGGTATCGGCCCCTCGTGCTGGCGACGACCGTCGAGGTAGTGCGCACAGTCGACGATCATGGCCTTCCTCCTCGGATCGGTCCGGCGGCGCCGGGTGCCGCCGCTGCGGCCAGGGGGCGCGCCGTGCCTGCGTCGTCGCCTTCGATGCTCCTCCGATCCCGGCGGAATGTCCCCCGCGGCCGTAGGGCGCGTTTGCAAAGCCCCGCCGGGTCCGCGACGCCGCGCATCCCGGCTGGACGCACGCCCGAATCACCCAAGTACGACCCAGTACGAGGGCGATCCGGGCGCACGCCCAGCCGGGCGCCCAACGCCGCGGCCTGATCCGACGCGACTTTGCAAACGCGCCCTGGCGGGCGCGTGCCGCGGTGGGCGGCGGCCCGGAGGCCGACCAGATCATCCCGACCCCGGGTGATGACTTCGACGGCGCGGTGGGCTACGGCCTGCCGCCGGTGCCGACCCTGTGGCTCGGCCCGCAGACCTCCGGGGAGGGTTTCCGGG
>NZ_JBEZIR010000214.1:0-7586 GCF_040651175.1 Kitasatospora sp. NPDC048540 | reverse complement strand
GAGAGGCCTGGTGATCGGTACGCTGCGCAGCGTCCGTACAGTCAATGGTGTCGAACTGCTGCTTGATACTCGCAGGGGGCACGCCCATCCCGGGTCGACGGGGTCGTCGGGCCCCTCGGGCCCCTCGGGGTCGAGCGCCAGGGCCGCGAGCAGCGCGTCCGGGTCGACGGGGGCGCCCGAGGCGGTGTCCCAGAGGGCGGCGCGCGGCCCGAGGCCGTTGGGGACGACGGCGGCGTGCATCCAGTGCGTGTCGGTGCGGACGTGCGCCGGACGCACCCACTTGGCGACCCGGTGCGGAAACTCGGCCCGCTCGAAGCCGGCCACCGTCCGCACCACGTAGCCCTCCTGGCGGGCGGTGTCCAGGCGCAGCGCGCGCAGTGCCCGCTCGTCGAAGACCCCGCGCCACAGCACCGGCGGCAGCGGCACGCCGAGGCGGCGGGCGAAGCGCACGGTGGCGTCCCAGTCCAGGCAGTGCCCGCCGTCCCAGACCGAGAAGGCGTAGAAGTAGCTCTCCAGGTCGTCGTAGGGGATCGAGTGCCGGGCGTACAGGTTCTCGCCGCACACCCGCAGGCCCGGGCCGATGGCGTGGGCGATCCGGCCCTGCAGGGCCTTGACCCAGGCGCGGGAGGGGTGGTGGGCGGAGTCCAGCGAACGGGCGTGCAGGCCGTCCGGGTAGAGGGTGGTGTTCTCGCCGTCGAGCTTCTCGGTGACCACCACCTCCAGGCCGCGGAACCCGGCCAGGTCGGCGGTCCGGAGATCGTCCGGGGTGGCGCCCGGTGACCAGGGCAGATGCGGGGTGCGTGGGTAGTGCGTCCGCATGCTGTGCTCCCGGTGACGGATGGGTCGGCCGAGGTCAGGGTAGGTCCGGCGGCACCCGCCGGGCCATCGAATTCGGGCCGCCGTCCGGCCGCCCGGACACCCGGTGACCGGCCATGATCGGCGGCCGGTATGCTGCGGCACCGTCAGGTGCGCGGCGCACCTGGGAACTGACCAAGGGACGGTTATCGCCATGATGGGACCGGCGCATGCGCTCTCCGGTGCAGCGGCCTGGCTGGGGGTGGGGGCGGCCGCGGCCGCCCTCGACAACCCGATGCCGTGGCCGGTGCTCCTCGCCGGAGCGCTGATCTGCGCCGGAGCGGCGCTCGCACCCGACCTCGACCACAAGGCCGCCACCATATCGAGGGCCTTCGGGCCGGTCTCGCGCAACCTGTGCGAGATCATCGACAAGCTCTCGTACGCGGCCTACAAGTCCACCCGCAAGCCGGGCGACCCGCGCCGCTCGGGCGGCCACCGCACGCTCACCCACACCTGGGTGTGGGCCGTGATGTGCGGGGCGGGCGCGGCGGCGGTCTGCTGGTTCGGCGGGCGCTGGGGTGTGCTGGCGGTGCTGTTCGTGCACATGGTGCTGGCCATCGAGGGTCTGCTGTGGAAGGCCGCCCGGATGTCCAGCGACATCCTGGTGTGGCTGCTCGGGGTGTGCAGCGCCTGGATGATCGCCGACATCCTCGACAAGCCCGGCAACGGCTCCGACTGGCTGTTCACCGCGCCGGGGCAGCAGTACCTGTGGGTGGGCCTGCCGATCGTGCTCGGTGCGCTGGTGCACTGCATCGGTGACGCGCTGACGGTCTCGGGCTGCCCGATCATGTGGCCGATCCCGATCGGCCGCAAGCGCTGGTACCCGATCGGCCCGCCGAAGGCGATGCGGTTCCGGGCCGGCAGCTGGGTCGAGCTGAAGGTGCTGACGCCGGTCTTCATGGTGCTCGGCGGTATCGGGGCGCTGGGCGGGCTCGGCTACCTCGGCTGACCGCACCGGGCCCGCGGGCGCGGGCACTCCCCAGGTTCGACCGGCACCTGCTGGGTGGCGGTCGAACCTATTTGTTCGCCGGGTCGGCACGGTGGTTCACTAGGTGACCGTGAATCAGACACGTATGCGAATAATCGCGTTGGCCGCCGTCGGCGGGCTCGCCCCCGCCCTGCTCCTGACCGCCTGCAACTCCGACAAGGGCGGCCTCAGGACGCCGCCGCCGGCGGCCTCCGCCGCGGCCGGGGCGACCACCGGCGGCGCCGCCACCGGTACGGCCGGCGCGGGCAAGGCCCCGGCCGGCGGCGACGCGGCGAAGGTGGCGGCCGGGATCACGCTCGGCCCGGCCGAGTGGGGCAAGGGCTACACCGAGGACGACCCGTACGAGGACCCGAGCCTGGACTACTACGTCACCGACGCGAACTGCAAGGGCGTGCTCGGGAAGGCGCCGGCCAGCCTCGCCGGGGCGATGACCCGCCTGGTCAAGGTCCCGGCAGCCGGCAAGGCCGACCTGGTCGACCACCTCGGCTCCACCAGCGCCCTGGTCTTCGGCGACGTCGCCGACGCGCAGAAGGACTTCACCACCTCGCGGGGCGTGGTCAAGCGCTGCCCGACCTGGACCAGCGACGACGGCAGCGAGACCGACACCGACGAGCACGAGGTGCCGGCCCCGGCCCTCCCGCTCGCCGACGAGGCGTACGCGCAGGAAGGCAAGGTCCGGTACGCCGACGACAAGACCGGCGCCAAGCTCCCCTACTACCAGCTGACGGTCCGCAAGGGCGGCGTCACCCTCAACGCCTACCTCGACGGCACCGAGGACGCCTCCCTCGCCGACCTGCGCGCGCAGACCACGGCCGCCATGACGGCGATGCTCACCAAGCTCAAGGCCCAGGGGCACTGATCCCGCCACGGCCGCGGCGGGGTCCACCGGGACCCGCCGCGGCCGGCCGGCGTCAGCCGGCCAGTGCGGCGACGATCTCCTCGACCGCGCCCCGGGCCCGGTCCGCGTCGGCGCCGACCAGGCCGATCCGGGTCCGGCGGTCCAGCACGTCCGCCGCGTCCAGGGCGCCCTCGTGGGTGAGCGCGTACTCGACCTCGGCCCGGGTGACGTCCAGGCCGTCGGCGATCGGGTCGAGCGGACGGTCCAGCCGGGCCGCCGCCAGCACCGCCCGCGCCGCACCGCCGTGCCGGGCCGTCAGCGACGCGGGCACCGCGCCGTCCGGCGCCGGCTCGCTGTCCGGGTGCGCGGGTGCGCCCACCAGCGGCAGCCGGGCGGTCCGGCAGGGCCCGGCCGCGGCGCCGAGCCCGCGCAGCGCCTCGTCCACCGCGTCCTGGGCCATCCGCCGGTAGGTCGTCAGCTTGCCGCCCACCACGGTCACCACCCCCGACGGGGAGCGCCGGACGGCGTGGCGGCGCGACAGGTCCGCGGTCTCGCCGCCCCCGGCGTCGATCAGCGGCCGCAGCCCGGCGAAGGCGCCGCGGACGTCGGCCCGGGTCAGCTCCCGGTCCAGTGCGGTGTTGACCGTCGCCAGCAGGAAGTCGATCTCCCGGTCGGTGGGCACCGGCTCGTCCGGCACCGGGCCGGGGGCGTCCTCGTCGGTCAGGCCGAGCACCACCCGGCCGAGCTGCTGCGGCAGCGCGAAGACGAACCGGCTGGTCGAGCCGGGGACGGGGACGGTCAGCGCGGCCCGCGGGTGGCCGAACGCGGCCGCGTCGAAGACCAGGTGGGTGCCGCGGCTGGGCCGCAGCCGGATCGAGTCGTCCACCTGGTCGGCCCACACCCCGGTGGCGTTGACCACCGCGCCCGCCGTGACCCGGATGCTCCGGCCGGTCAGGGTGTCGGTCAGCTCGGCCGAGGTGCCGGTGACCTGCCCGGCCCGCACCCGGGTGAGGATCCGGGCGCCGTGCTGCGCGGCGGTCCGTGCGATGGCCACCACCAGCCGGGCGTCGTCGACCAGTTGGCCGTCGTGGGCGACCAGGGCGCCGCGCAGGCCGGCCGTGCGCACCGCAGGCACCAGCGCGGCCGCCGCGGCCGGCCCGACCCGGCGGGCCCGCGGCAGCACCGAGCCCGGGGTCCCCGCGCTGACCCGCAGCGCGTCCCCGGCCAGGAAACCGGTGTGCACCAGCGCCGACATGCCCCGCCCCACCGAGGGCAGCAGCGGGACGGCCTGCGGGAGCGCGCGGATCAGGTGCGGTGCGGTCCTGGTCATCAGGATGCCGCGCTCGACGGCGCTCTCCCGGGCCACCCCGATCCGGCCGGAGGCCAGGTAGCGCAGGCCGCCGTGGACCAGCTTGGAGCTCCACCGGCTGGTGCCGAAGGCCAGGTCGTGGGCGTCCACCAGCACCGTGCGCAGGCCGCGGGAGGCGGCGTCCAGCGCGACTCCGGCGCCGGTCACCCCGCCGCCGATCACCAGCAGGTCGACGGGCTCGCCGGCGGCCAGCGCGTCGAGGTCCCCGGCACGGCGCCGGGCGTTGAGGGCGGTCGTACCGGGGCGGTCGGTCATGGCGTGAGGTATCCGTTCAGGGCGATGGCCAGTTCGCGGCGCCAGGCCGCCTCGGGCAGCAGCTGGGCGACCATGCGGTGGGACTGGACGGTGGACTGGGCGATCAGCAGCACCATCGCGGCCAGTTCGGCCGGCTCCCCGGGGCGGATGGACCCGTGCCGCTGGCCGAGCTCGACCGCCTCGGACAGCGCGTCGAGCAGGCCGCGCTGGCTGGTGCCGAGCCGCTCGACGACGTACTCGACCAGCAGGTCGGCGTCCGAGCGCAGCAGCGCCCCGAGCACCGGGTGGTCGCGGACGGCGACGGCGACCTCGACGATCCAGGCGACCACCGACTCGCGGTCGTCCCCGGCCCGGACCGCGGCCTGCTGGGTGGCCCGGATCTCCCGGGTCAGCAGCGCGCCGACCACCGCGCGGACGTCAGGCCAGCGGCGGTAGACGGTGGGCCGGCTGACCCCGGCGCGCCGGGCGATCTCGGCCAGCTGGGTGCGTCGCGGGCCGAGCACGACGACCAGGTCGGCGGCCGCGTCCAGGATCGCGTCGTCGACACTGCGGGCGGCGCCGTCGCTGCCGCCGGGCCCCGAGGGCTCGATGTGACTACTTGACATGATGTGGAAAACTGTAACGCATGCCATCTGAAGCGCACACCGGACCGGGCCGACCGGCGACACTGCCCCAGCCGCCCATGGCGTGGAACGCCTGGGGCGACCCGGCCCTCGCCAAGCCGCTCTCCGCCGACATCAGGTCACTGCTGGAGCAGCTGCTCGGCGTCTCGCCGCAGGAGGGCGCCGCGCCCACCGCCGACGAGGTCCGGCTGCGCCCGAGCAGCCTGGCGGCCGAGGACCTGGCCGCCCTCGCCGCCATCGTCGGCGACGGCCACGTCAGCGCCGCGGACGCCGACCGGCTGCCCCGGGCCGGCGGCAAGTCCACCCCCGACCTGCTGCGCCGCCGCAGCCGCGCGGAGCAGGACGCCCCCGACGCGGTCGTGCTGCCCGGCACCGAGGACGAGATCGCGGCCGTGCTCGCGCTGTGCGGCGAGCGCCGGATCGCCGTCGTCCCGTTCGGCGGCGGCACCAGCGTGGTCGGCGGGCTCGACCCGGTGCGCGGCGGCTTCGCGGCCGTCGTCTCGCTGGACCTGCGCCGCTTCGACACCCTGACGGAGCTGGACGAGGTCTCCGGCGAGGCCACCCTGGGCGCCGGGCTGACCGGGCCGCGCGCGGAGGAACTGCTCGCCGAGCGCGGCTTCGAACTCGGCCACTACCCGCAGAGCTTCCGGTTCGCCACCATCGGCGGCTTCGCCGCCACCCGCTCCTCCGGCCAGGACTCGGCCGGCCACGGCCGCTTCGACGACATGGTCCGCGGCCTGCGGGTGGTCACCCCGGCCGGCGTGCTCGACCTCGGCCGCGGCCCCGCCTCGGCGGCCGGCCCCGACCTGCGCCAGCTGTTCATCGGCTCCGAGGGCGCCCTCGGCGTGATCACCGCGGTCCGGCTGCGGGTGCACCCGGTACCCGCCGTCAAGGTCCACGAGGCCTGGAACTTCCCGGACTTCGCCACCGGCGCCGCCGCGCTGCGCGCCGTCGAGCAGCAGGGCACCGGGCCGACCGTGCTGCGGCTGTCCGACGAGACCGAGACCGGCGTCAACCTGGCGATGACCTCGAAGATCGGCGGCGGGCAGGTGGCCACCGGCTGCCTGGCGGTCACCGTCTTCGAGGGCACCACCGAGCAGACCGCGGCCCGCCACCGGCTGACCCGGGAGCTGCTGCTGGCGGCCGGCGGCACCTCGCTCGGCGAGGAGCCGGCCCGCGCCTGGGAGCACGGCCGCTTCGACGCGCCGTACCTGCGCGACGCGCTGCTGGACTGCGGCGCGCTGTGCGAGACCCTGGAGACCGCCACCTCCTGGGCCAACCTGGAGCGGCTCAAGGGCGCGGTCACCGAAGCCCTGCAGAACGCCCTCCAGGCGGGCGGCACCACCTCCCTGGTGATGTGCCACATCTCGCACGTCTACCCGACCGGGGCCTCGCTGTACTTCACCGTGCTCGGCGCCCAGAAGGGCGAGCCGATCGAGCAGTGGGCCGCGGCCAAGGCGGCCGCCTGCGACGCGATCATGGCCAACGGCGGGACGATCACCCACCACCACGCCGTCGGCACCGACCACCGGCCGTGGATGCCGCAGGAGATCGGCGAGCTCGGCGCCGCCGTGCTGCGCGCGGTCAAGGGCGCCGTCGACCCGGCCGGGATCCTGAACCCCGGAAAGCTCATCCCGTGACCGCCGGGGCGGACGGAGCCGGCGCGGGCGGGACCGGCGAGCCGCAGCGCCGGGAGATCCGCACCGTCGTGGTCCTCACCAACCCCGCCGCCGGCGGGGGACGGGCCGACCTCGCGGCCCGGCGGGCCACCGCCCGGCTGCGCGACCTCGGCATCGAGGTGCTGGCCGTCAGCGGCAACGACCCCGACGACGCGGTACGCCTCGCCCGCGAAGCGGTCGGCCGGGGCGTCGACGCCCTCGTGGTGGCCGGCGGCGACGGCATGATCGCGCTCGCGATCCAGGCGCTGGCCGGCACCGGGGTGCCGCTCGGGGTGATCCCCGCCGGGACCGGCAACGACCACGCCCGCGAGTACGGGCTGCCGCTGAAGGACCCCGAGGCGGCGGCCGAGGTGGTCGCCGCCGGGCACGTCCTGCGGGTCGACACCGGCCGGGTCGAGACGGCCGACGGCGTCGGCCGGTTCTTCGGCTCGGTGCTGGCCGCGGGCTTCGACTCGCTGGTCAGCGACCGCGCCAACCGGCTGCGCCGCCCGCGCGGGCGGATGCGCTACAACCTGGCCATCCTGCTGGAGCTGGTCCGGCTGCGGCCACTGCCGTTCCGGCTGGTGCTGGCCGACGGCACCGTGGTCGAGCGCCCGCTGACGCTGGCCGCCATCGGGAACACCCGCAGCTACGGCGGCGGCATGCTGATCTGCCCGGAGGCCGACCACGCCGACGGCCTGCTCGACATCACCCTGGTCGGCGCGATGCGCCGGCGGCGGCTGGTGCGCTTCTTCCCGACGGTCTTCAAGGGCACCCACGTCCGTCACCCGGAGGTCTCCACCCACCGCACCGCGTCCCTGCGGATCGAGTCGGCGGGGATCAACGCCTACACCGACGGTGACTTCGCCGGCCCGCTGCCGGCCGAGGTGCGGGTGGTGCCGAAGTCGCTGTCCCTGCTGGTGCCGGGCTGAGCCGGGAGCCCCGCAAGCTGTTCCGTTCGTCACACGCCGGAGGCGGCCGACCGCACTTGCGGTCGGCC
>NZ_JBEZIR010000213.1:0-7620 GCF_040651175.1 Kitasatospora sp. NPDC048540 | reverse complement strand
ACCGCGGAACCCTTGTCGATGCCACTGACAGTGGTCAGGCCCGCGGCGTCGGTGGAGGTGACGGTGCGCTGCTGGTCGTCGTAGCTCGTGGTGGATCCCAATTCGACCATCGCGGGCGAAGCAGGGCCGCCCTGTGACCTCTCGGTCTTCTCCCCCTTGACCGTCGGCGCGACGGTCCGGGGATCGACCGCCTCCGATGGTGCCCCCGACGCGTACAGGCCGTCCGGCTGCAGGTCGCGGTCGTGCGGGAGCAGCCAGAACACCCGTCGCCTGAAGGTCCCGGAGGCGCGGGAGGAACGAGCCTCGGGGCCGAGCATCGCGTAGCCCACCATGCGACCGTCACGGTGGTACGGGGGCCTGCCCTTGCGTGAGGGAAGGCGTTCCAACGACTGCCTGACGTAGTCCAGTTGCTCAGGATCCTCGAGCCAGCGGATCTCGATTTCGTGCGCGAGCTCGGCGGGATCGATCAACGCGCTCACTGCTGCGGCTCCTCGGCGGCCAGGTCTGCGGCCACTAGGCCGATACCGGGATAGTACTTGCGGGAATTGGAGAGGATCATTGCCTTCGGTGATGCCATCCCCAGTGTCTCGCGAACACGGGCCGCGAAGCTACGGGCACTCACCGGGTTGGCTCCTTCGAGAGCGCACCAACCGCCGTAGGCGGCGTAGAGCTGCGCCTGTTCGGCGCGTAGGCCGTCGGCGAGTTTGCAGCACTCCGACAGGAAACGGCCGACGCTGTCCTCGGTCTCGGCGTATGCGGTGGTGGCGACCTGGACGCTCTGCGGGCCGGCGAGGTCCTTCTCACCGGCGAAGTAGCGGCGGGCGCCGGCGATGAGCCAGGCCAGGATGCCCGGGCCTTCCTCCGCGACGAGCAGGCTCGCGAGATTGTCGATCTTTCTGTCCTCGGCGACGACGCGTGCGAAGGGGATCAGACGCATGCGGCGCCAGAAGGCCATGCCGCCCGTACCGACCTCGGGGCGGTGGTTGCCCAGGAGCCAGAGCTTGTGCGTGGGTTGGAAGCTGAAGAAGTCCTGACGCATCCGACGGGCTTTGATCTTGTCGCCACCGGTCAGGAGCTTCACCCGGGCTTCGTCGAAGCGGTCACCCGGCTTGAGCTCCGAACACATGATGACGCGGCGCCCGTGGAGCTCCGCGAGGTCTGTCGGATGTCCTTCGAAGGCCTTGGCCATGAGGAAGCCGGGGGGCGCCGCGTCGGCGTAGTCCCCCAGCAGTTGGAGCATGACGTCCAGCAGAACGGACTTCCCGTTCTTTCCCTGGCCGTAGAGGAAGGGCATGACCTGTGCGCCGACGTCCCCGGAGATGGAGTAACCCAGCAGGAGATGGAGGAAGTGGGTCATCTGCTGGCCTTCGGTGTCGGTACCGAAGGTGTCGTCCAGGAACCGTTGCCACCTGGGTGTGGGCATCGTCTGTGGCGCGATGGCGGTGGAACGGGAGTGCCGCTGCCGCGCCGGGTCCGGGGGGGTGATGAGGCCCGTCCGCAGGTCGACGACGCCGCCCGGGGTGCAGAGGGCGTACGGATCGGCGTCCAGCGTGGAAGCGTGGAGCACCATGTCGGGCGAGGCCTTCGCCTGTTCCAGCATCGCGTTCATACCCGATGTGGACAGCGCTCGGCGCCGGTGGCGGCCGAGCTCGGTGTTGGTGAAGGCTCCGATGGGATCGTGCGTGGCGAGTTGCTCCGCCATCTCACCTGCCGACCACAGCACATGGTCGGTCTCGTCGATCTGCCACCGGTGGCCACTCCAGATGTACCAGCCCAGGCCGGGGACGTAGCGGTAATCCCCGCCGTAGAGGCGCGCGAAGAGCTTGGCGTTCCCCCGGTCGCTGAGTGAGTCCGGCAGCAAGCCGTGGGGAGTCGCACCGGCGGGGGGGACGGCGGTCGGATCCCGGTAGGGGGCAGGAGGGTCCTGGGGGGAGGCCGCGGAGAGGCCCGCGAGATCGAGGAGACCCTGGACGGGCTGGGGGTCGGTCTGTGGGATCGAGGTCGGTACGGCCAGTCCGTTGTGGCGGGAGGACGAACCGAGGATCTGCTGGGCGGTCGCCAGGGGATCGAAGCCTCCTTCCAGCGGACCGTTCGTGGGTTTCATGAGCGTCCTTCAAGATGAAGCGGGCGCCGGCTGCCGGCAGCCATGGCACTGCGAATGATCGAGGAACAGCGTCGTTCCTGCTCGGGACGTGCCTGGCGAGCGGCGTCGAGGAGAAGGCGTTCGGCTTCAATGAGCGTTAGGTATCCGGCAGCGGCGAGACCTCCTGCGGTGTAGGCGACCCGGTTCAGTTTTTCGGTGAACCCGGCTCCCTCCGGAATCACCGCGCAATCGGTGATCTCGGTGAGCAGGGAGGCAAGGGTGCGGGTGGCGGCGTTGCCACCACCACCCGCGGCTATGACGGCCTGGCGGGCACGGGGGGGAACCGTACGGCCGGACACCGGGACCTCGGAGGTCTCGAGATGGCCAGTACGGACAAGCTCCTGCGCAAGCCAGTCCGGCAGCGGAGCGGGCATCCGTGCCGTTCCTACGGGAGAGTAGCGTCCGGCGGACGTCACCGTGCCCGGTGCGACGATGTAGCCACCTCCGGAGCGGACGTCGACCTGCCAGGCGAGCGCGCGGCGTTTCCCGGATCCGGTGGAACTCCGGAAGGCCTGCCACGGCTGCGTGCGGTACCAGATGTGGAGGCCACCGGAAGGGGTGCGTACCCGGAGTGTGGTCTCGTCGTGGCACGGGTCGGTTGCCGAGCGAAGGGCGGCCAGCAGGCCCATCGTGTGGTGCCCGGTCGAGAGCCCGTCGAGGTTGATGTGGTCGGCGATGGGGATTCCCGGAAGCAGACGGCTTCGTTCCGGCACGGTGGTGGTGTGGGCGTCGACGTCGATGACGAGTAGGCCGGCGGGCCCGCAGGCAACCGCCACACCGAAGGACGGATTCTTCGTCCACCACTGGGCCAGCCGGTCCGGGTCGGTGGTGGCGCAGAGCAGTCCGTGACACCACCGCCCTGCCGGCAGGCAGGGGCAGCCCGTCGCGGTGTGGCCCGGGGCCTGGCACTCCCCGCAGTTAGCGGCAGGGGTCTTGTACCGCGGAGTCAGAGGATGGACCGGCCAGCCCTGGGCGGCGCACCACAAGGCGATCGCCAGCGTTCGCGGGGGGCGCACATCGTCGAGACGAAGCTCGGCCGTAGTCGCCCTCACGTCCATCCTTGCTGGCTCCGTTGCCGATTGTTGAGTCGCTTTCGGTGTATGTGCTGGTCGCGGGGGTGCCAGCGACTGAAGCGACTCAGTTTCCAATATGGCTTGCACAGACTAGCGGACCGGAGCTCCGACGGTGGGTCATCCACGCGTGTCGGTGTCGTTCAGCGACCGAGACCCTTGGGCAGTGACTGAGTCGCTTCGGTCGCTGCCCCCGCTTGCGAGGCTTTCCCGCAGATCAGAGCCTTGCCCCCGCCCCGGGAGCGACCGAAGCGACTCAAGGTCGGATATATGACGCGCATGTGCAACCCCGGGGATGGTCATATACCCGAACAACAGTCGCTTCGGTCGCTGTCCTCACCTGAAAACCCCCTCTGAACTGGGCAAACATCAGCTACTCAAGCACAGCGACCGAACCAAGCAAACCCCATCGGCCACTGTCGCACGTCAATCACCGCCACTCCCCCGCTGAGTCCGACCGTCACAGCAGTGGCCATGTCAAGAATTCTCACGGAGATTCCACCGCTTGGCCACAGTTCGGACATTGAGAGAAGATCACAACCGGATCCGACCGTCAATGGATCGCTGATGTATGTGCTGGTCGCGGGGGTGCCAGCGACTGAAGCGACTCAGTTCCCAATATGACTTGTGCGGAAAATGCGGCTGAAGCCCCGACGGTGGGTCATCCACGCGTGTCGGTGTCGTTCAGCGACCGAGACCCTTGGGCAGTGACTGAGTCGCTTCGGTCGCTGCCCCCGCTTGCGAGGCTTTCCCGCAGATCAGAGCCTTGCCCCCGCCCCGGGAGCGACCGAAGCGACTCAAGGTCGGATATATGACGCGCATGTGCAACCCCGGGGATGGTCATATACCCGAACAACAGTCGCTTCGGTCGCTGTCCTCACCTGAAAACCCCCTCTGAACTGGGCAAACATCAGCTACTCAAGCACAGCGACCGAACCAAGCAAACCCCACCAGGGTCGCTCGGCGCCGGAGGCACGCCGCCGTTTCGGCAGGCGCCTGCGAGCCTACGTTCTCCGGTTCGGTCGCTGTCGTTCGTCAGTAACCGCGCCAGCACTTGCCGTAGCATCGGGCGCCGGCCATGTTGTCCATACCGCCGTAGCGGGCGTTGCAATAACGGGCACTTGCCACCAGGTTGTCGACCGGGTCGGTGATCTCTCTGTGCCCGGGCAGGGCATAGGCCGCGAACGTCGGCCTGATCATCTGGGCCAGCCCGATCGAAGGTGTGCCGGCCCTGGCGTTGGAGTCCCATCGGTTGACCGCCTGAGGTCTGCCGGAGGATTCGGCGAGCGCGGTTGCTTTCAGCGCCTTGGCGGACGGCACCTGGTCCCCGTTCTCGGTCAGGATCGCGCGTGCCTCCTGGATCCACCCGTCGAGGGTGTCCGGGTAGGCCGGCGCCTGTTCAGGGGCGGGCGGACTCTGAGCCGGTGGAGCAGGTACAGGTACTGCCGCGGCCTGGTGGGACTCCCCCTGCACCTGAGCCGAGGCTGTTACCGGGGGGGTGGTCTCGGCAAGGGCCGGTGTGCTGTTGAGCGACTGGACGGTCAGGGTGATCAGCACCATCACCACGGCCCCCCCGACGCCGGTGGCGAGGACGTAGTCCGGAAGTTTCGGGTGGGCCATACTGAGGGCTTTCCGGAGCCGTATCCACCAGATGACCGCATACGCCCGGCTCCGGTTCACCGTGTACCGAAGAGTTGCCGCCGCCAGGCACAGCAGTGCCTGGCAAAGGCCAGACGCGAGTGATCCGACCCTTGAAGCTGCCTGCTGAACCTCGGCACGAGGCACACAGTGATCTGCCACTCTGTCCTGCAACTGGTACGGCATACGAATTTCTCCCTGGTATCGGAGAATGACTGTAGTCGTGCGATCTGCGCCGATTCAAGCTTTTCGTAGCCGATTGTCCGAATTACTCCCGAATGGCTGCCCGATCGGGGAGAATCGGCCCAACCTCTTGATACAGATGACAGTTGACTGAAGGTCAGACGAAGTCGTAATGCGACTCTCCCGTCGGGCGCACCCTGATCGTCCCGCCCGGAAAATAATTCAGCCGGACGCTGACATTTCCCTCGGATCTGCCCGAAAGGAATTCGTGAAATTATTCTGCCCTGCTCCCCACCACCGGGCGGGGAGCAGGGCAGAATCAATGAAGATTCGACCGAATTTTTCAGGGCAATGTCAGCACGGGCACTCTCCCCCGCTGCTCACGTCCGAGTACTCAGCGGTTTCCTGGTGTCGCTCGCAGTAGTGCTCTCCAGGACGATGCGGCCCATCACCTTGTACTTCTCGGGGTACTTGGACCTCATGTACAGAGCCAGGGCGATGCCGCTCAGGAACACCGCCGCGACGATCCACGGGATGAACCTGAAGAAGAGCAGATCGGCTGCGGGGCCGGCGGCTTTGTGCAGGTTGGCCAGGAGAAGGCCGATTGCGGCGAGCATGCCCAGGCCTCCCAGGAGTGGTGCGGTGAACGTGCGGAACCAGTGCCGGGATTCGGGGTGGTTCCGGCGGAAGTAGGCGATCACCGAGAAGGAGCACAGGGTCTGCACCACGAGTAGGGAGAGGGTGCCGAGGATCGCTGTGAGCGTGTACAGGCCGACGTACGGGTCCTGGCCGGTACCCCAGAAGATCAGAACGATGGCGAGCGCGATCCCGGTCTGGGTGAGCGAGGCGACGGACGGCGACCGGTACCTGGGATGGACGTGCCCGAGTGCGGGAGGAAGGAAACGCTCACGGCCGATGGCGTACAGGTAGCGCGAGGCACACTGGTGAAATGCCATGGCACAGGCGAAGGAGCTGGTCACCATCAGCCAGAGAAGGGCCGTGACCGCCCAGTGCCCGAGATACTGCTGAGCGGGATCCAGGAAGAGGTCGAGGGGAGTGATCCCGCTTGCGATCTCCACAGCGTCCTGTGGGCCGTTGCTGCTGAGCACCATCCAGGAGACGAAGGTGTACAGCACCCCGAGACCAACGACGGCGAACAGGGTGGCGAGCGGAATGATCCGCTTCGGATTCCGGGACTCCTCCCCGTACATCGCCGTGGACTCGAACCCGATCCAGGACCAGAAGCAGAAGAAGAGGCCGACGCCTGCGTTGACGCCCGCGAACGCCCCGGTCGGGTTGAGGACGGAGAAGTGGAATCCGTGAGGGCCACCGCCGTGCGCCAGCACCGAGCCCGCCAGCAGGGTCAGCATCACGACCTCGCCCACCAGGAAGACCCCGAGGATCTTCGCCGCGACTTTGATGTCGTAGTGGGTGAGCACCGAGGTGACGAGCAGCATGAAGACGGCGAGCCACTGCCAGGGCACGTTGACACCGAACTGGGAGTCGATGGCTGTTTCGGCGAAGTAGGCGAAGATACCCGCGATCGAGGCCTCGAAGACGACGTAGGCGAGGACCGCGAGCAGGCCGGACGCCATGCCGATGATCCGGCCCAGACCATGTGAGATATAGCTGTAGAACGCGCCAGCGGTGGTGATATGTCGGGCCATCGCGACGTACCCCACCGTGAACACCGTCAGTACCAGGGTGACGAAGATGAAGCCGACGGGGGCGTGTACGCCGTTGCCGCTTCCGATGATCACGGGCAGGTTGCCGGTCATCGCGGTGATCGGGGCTGCTGTCGCCAGGGCCATGAAGATGACCCCGACCAGAGCGACCGCGTCTGCCCTGAGGTGTTCGAGCGGCGGTTTCGTGACCGTGGTGGACGTTTCGGGAGAAGACACGGGCTACTCCCCGGAGGTCAAGGCTGGCTGTTCGAGTGCCATGAGTCGTCCGATCTCACGAGAGCATGTGGGGATGGGCGGTATCGCGTCCTCTTCGACCGGGTGCCCACGAGAGAGCATCGATCCCGGCAGTGCCGTGGTGGCATCGGCCGCCACAGTGGCTCCCCACCCTAAGGAGAGCACCGGTCGGGTTTTCGGCACGAAGGGGTAGCCGGACGGGCTTCAAACTCCCCCCTCGTCGTCGAGCGGGTGCCGGGGAGCCTGCGTTGATGCGTTCCAGACTGCGCGGCAGCCAGAATGCTGGTGACCGGCTCGGCCGACGGTACGGTGACCGGACTTTCCCCCGATGGCCGTAGGACGGATCGTCCTATCTTCGAATGAACCGAACCCGGGAAAGTCCATAGGCTCGCAGTCTCACGCATAACGCGAGGCCGCGAGCCTATGATTCTCCGCTCCATCCGGGAGGAGTCTACGCCATGATCGTGACGAAAAGCCCCTTTTCGGTGAATTCATCACTATTGCGATGTTCCGGGCATTGGCCCCATGCAGCCCGCCCGGGATCAGCGATGAGGCCCCGAGAACGGGTGCGCCCGGGCCGGGGGTGAATCCCCCCGGCCCGGCGTCCGCTGCTGCCCGGTAGATCAGCCGATCAGGTGGCTGACGCCACCGTCGCCGCTGCCCACGG
>NZ_JBEZIR010000212.1:0-7649 GCF_040651175.1 Kitasatospora sp. NPDC048540 | reverse complement strand
CGGCGCCGCGAGCGACGGGGCCGCCGCCGCGCTGCGCGGCGGCCCACCCGCCCGGCCCCAGGACCTCGAACGGGCCATGAAGCACTTCCGGGCCGGCCGGGCGGCCCGGATCGGCGGCCTGCCCGCGTCCGGTGCCGGCCTCGCGGCGGCCATGAGCCGGCAGGCGGACCTGCTGGAGGCCGCCGACGCGGCGCTGTTCCTGCTGCGCGCCGTGGACGTCGCGGTCCAGGGCCGGCACGCGCCGACCGGGGCGCCGGACGGACCGTTCTGGTACTCCCACCAGCCGGCCGTCCGGCTCTGGTGGCGGCGGCTGTCCGCCCACCTCAGTCCGCGCTCGGTCTACTTCCAGAACGCCGTCCGGCTCAGCGTCGGCCTCGCCGCCGCCCGGGCGGTGGCCGGTCTGGCGGGCCTCCCGCACGGATTCTGGGCGCTGCTCGCCGCCCTCACGCTGACCCGGACCACCGCCGTCGAGACCCGCAACGGCATCCGGCGCGCGCTCACCGGAACCCTGCTCGGCGCCGCGGTCGCCGCCGCGCTCCTGGTCACGGTCGGGCACCGCACCGAGGTGTACGCCGCCGCGCTGCCCGCCGTCATGCTCGCCACCTTCACCTTCGGCCCGGTGCTCGGGCTCGGCTGGGCGCAGGGCATGTTCACCGTGGTGGTCTCCCTGGTGTTCGCCCAACTCGCCCCGGCCGGCTGGCGGCTGGCCGAGGCCCGGGTGCTCGACGTCCTGGTCGGCAGCCTGATCGGACTGGGTATCGGGCTGCTCGCCTGGCCGCGCGGCGCCCGGGACGAACTGCGCCGGGACGTCGGTCTGCTGCTGCACGCGATCGGCCGCACGGTCGCCACGACCACCGCGGCGGTCGCCGCCGGACACCGCGACCCCGGGCCCGTCGACAAGGGCCTGCAGCACGTCCTGATCATGGCGGAGTCGACCTACGTCCAGTACCGGAGCGAACCGCAGCCCGCCACCGCCTCCGGCATGGACTGGCAGGCCGCACTGATCGCCGGGCACCACGCGCTGCGCGGCGCCCGGCGCCTGCTCGGCCCGGCCGAACTGCCCGAGGGCGCGGCGCCCGGCCCGGAGGCCCGCGCCTGGCTCACCCGCAGGGCGGACCGGCTGGCCCACCGCTTCCGGACGGCCGGCGAACAACTCGGCGTCGGCCCCACCCGCGCCACCGCACCCCCGCCCCCGCCCCCGCCGGACCCCGGCCCCCCGCAGCCCCCCGGGCACACCTCGGGCCGCTCGACCCCGCCCGCCGCCCTCCCCGTCCTGTTCGACACCGACGCCTGGCTCCACGGCCTGGCCGCCGACCTCTCCCGCATCACCCCCGCCTTCGCCCACGACCCCGACCACCCGGCCCCGGCCTGACCCCACGTCACCGGCCGCGGGGGCTCCTGCCCATGACCCGCCCGGCCTTCGCCCGGTCACCCTGCGGGGCTACGGGCTGCCCCCGGCCCGGCGAGCGGATCGCCAGGTTGGGTGCGGCTCGCGCTGATCGTGACTGCGCCGCCGGTTGACGCCAGGTCAGGGCGCTCCGCCGCCCGGGGTGCGGTGCCCCGGCGTCGGGCCGGCCGAGGCGCCCGCGTAGGCTGACCGGCAACTGCCGTGTCCCGGCACGCCGTTCGCGAAGGAGTTATGACGCATGGCCGAAGAGGCGACCCACCTGCTGTTCTCCTACGGCACGCTGCAGCAGGGCGAGGTCCAGCTCGCCCGCTTCGGCCGCCTGCTCGACGGCCGCTCCGACGCCCTGCCCGGCCACCGCCTGGACCACGTCCGGATCACCGACCCCGAGGTGATCGCCGCGAGCGGCAGCGACCTGCACCCCCTGGTGGTGGTCTCGACGGACCCGGCGGACGCCGTCGACGGCAGCGTCTTCGCCATCACCGACGCCGAGCTCGCCGCCGCCGACGACTACGAGGCGGACGACTACGTCCGCGCCGAGGTGGCGCTGCGCTCGGGCACCCGGGCCTGGGCCTACCTGGACGCGCGACAATCGGGTCATGAGTGAGACGCCCCCCGAGGCCGGCGACCCGGCCTGTCTGCTGAACCGGGTCTGTGATCGGTGCGGCCGCCTGCGGGCGGCCCCGGACGCCGTCTGCACCGGCTGCGGCGCCCCGCCCGCGACCACCGCGGGCCCCGTCCCCCGGCCCCCGGGTGCCCGGCCCGGCCGTGACCGCGACGCCGCCGGCCGGGCCCGCAACGGCCGCCCCCGCGACGGGCTCGGGCGCCCGCTGCCGTACGGGCAGCAGGGCGTGATGCGGCAGCCGGAGGGCGTCATCCGCTCGGCCGAACGGACCCTGGCCGAGGCGCAGCGGCTGATCGACGCCGGCCGGCCGTTCCACGCGCACGAGGTGCTGGAGGACCGCTGGAAGTCCGCCCCGGACCCGGAGCGGCCGCTGTGGCGGGCCCTCGCCCAGTTCGCGGTCGGCCTGACGCACGCCGCCCGCGGCAACGAAGCCGGTGCCCGCGCCCTGTTCTCCCGCGCCGCCGAGGGCCTGACCCCCTTCGCAGCAGACCCGCCGTACGGTACCGACCTGGCCGCCCTCGCCCACTGGGCCCGCCACCAGTCCGCCGCCGCCGACGTCCTCACCCTGCCCCCGGTCCCACCCCTGGTGCCCCCGGGCTGCTAGAGAGCACGACCTCGGAGCCCGATCCGGAGCGCGATCGAGGGGGTGACCACCGCCCACCGGGGTTCCGCCCGGGGTTACCGCCGGTCGGTTTCGTCCCACGGGAAGGGCGCGAGGTCGGGCTCGACCCAGCCGGTCCTCGCCGGGGAGCCGGCCAGCGTCGCCGGACGGTAGAACCGGGTCAGCAGGCGCTTGTCGAGCAGGGCGGGGTGGTTGTCGGCGAACGCGCTGAAGTCGTCGTCTCCGTGACCGGCCGCGTGGTGCCCCACCAGTTCCACCCAGGCCCGGCTGACGGTCGCGTGGTACTTCTGGGGCACGCCCGCGTAGCGGGCGGTGCGCCGGATGCCGTCGCTGACCAGGTCGACCGCTGCGGGCACGCCGAACCGTCGCACGGCCAGCCAGGTCAGATGGACGTGCTCCCGGTGGCCGAACTTCCCCGAGGCCGCGGTCACTTCGGCCATCAGCGCGTTGAAGTCGGCGGAGTGGGTGGTCATGAGGACACCTCGGTCAGGGCTTGCAGCGCGGTGCGCAGGCAGGCGATGGCGTCGGCCGGCAGGCCGTGGAGTGCGCGGTGCTCGAGGTCGGTGACGGCCCGGCGGATCGTGGCGGCGGCCACGCGCCCGGACGCAGTGAGTTCGATGACCACCGCGCGGCGGTCTCCCGGGCGGGTGCCGCGGGTGATGTGGCCGCGTCGTTCCAGACGGTCCAGCACGCTGGTCAGCGTGGTGGGGCGGGTGCCCGGCCGCAGCCGGGCCGACCTCGATCGCTCGCCACGTCAGCCGCGGTCCGCCGTGGCCGCGCGCAGCCCGTACACCGCCGCTCCCACCGCCAGCACCGCCGCACCGGCCAGCACCGAAGCGGTCGGCAGGGTGAAGGCGAGCGTCAGGCAGCCCAGCATCCCGATCACCGGGACCGCCGCGGGCGGCCGGCGTTCGGCGGGGGAGAGGGTCCAGGCGGCGGCGTTGGCGACGGCGTAGTACGCCAGGACGCCGAAGGAGGAGAAGCCGATCGCGCCGCGCAGGTCGGCCGTGCCCGCGAGGAGGGCGACCACCGCGCCGACCGCGAGTTCGGCCCGGTACGGGACGCCGTGGCGTGGGTGGACGGCGGCCAGCGTCCGCGGCAGGTGCCCGTCGCGGGCCATCGCCAGGGTGGTGCGGGAGACCCCGAGGATCAGTGCCAGCAACGAGCCCGTCGCCGCGACCACGGCGCCGGCCCGCACCACCGGGACGAGACCGGCCGAGCCCGCCGCCCGGACCGCGTCGGCCAGCGGCGCCGCGGCGCCCGCCAGCCGCTGCGGGCCGAGCACGGCCAGGACGGCGACCGCCACGGCCGTGTACACCAGCAGCGTGATGCCGAGGGCGAGCGGGATCGCCCGCGGGATGGTGCGGGCCGGGTCGCGGACCTCCTCGCCGAGGGTGGCGATCCGGGCGTACCCGGCGAAGGCGAAGAACAGCAGCCCGGCCGCGCGCAGCACGCCGCCCGCGCCGCCGGGGTCGCCGGAGCCGTCGAGGTGGCCGAGGCCCAGGTTGGCGGCGTCCGCGGTACCGCCGGTCAGGCATGCGGTGACCACCGCGGCCAGCACGGCGAGCACCACGGCGACGATCACGCGGGTCAGCCGGGCGGACTTCTGCACGCCCGCGTAGTTCACGGCGGTCAGCGCCACCACCGCGGCCACCGCCACGGCGTGCGCCTGCCCGGGCCACAGGTACGAGCCGATGGTCAGGGCCATCGCCGCGCACGAGGCGGTCTTGCCGACCACGAAGGCCCAGCCGGCCAGGTGCCCCCAGAACGGGCCCAGCCGCTCGCGGCCGTAGACGTACGTCCCGCCGGAGGCCGGGTAGCGGGCGGCGAGCCGGGCGGAGGAGGTGGCGTTGCAGTACGCGACCACCGCCGCGACCGCGAGCGCCGGCAGCAGGCCGGCGCCGGCCGCACCGGCGGCGGGCCCCAGCGCCGCGAACACCCCCGCCCCGATCATCGACCCGAGACCGATCACCACCGCGTCGGCGAGCCCCAGCCGCCTGGTCAGCCCGGTCGTGCCGGTACCCGGCTGTGTCGTCATCGCTGTGTCCCTCCCCGGTGGTTGTCCGCGCCGCAGGGTAGCGGAGCGAGGTGTCCCTTCGGTGCCGCCCGGGTCGCGCACCGCGTGCGCTCCGGCGGTCGGCGGCAGGCGGGCGCCCCGGGGTACGCCACGGCCCGCCGCACGGGGGGTGCGGCGGGCCGTCCGGCCTTCCCGGGCGGGCGTCGGAATCAGCTGCCTGATCGGCGGCGAGATCGGTGGCCGGATCAGCGTCCGGCGCTCCGGCGTCCCCAGGCCGGCGCCACCAGGCCCACCAGCAGCACGGCGAAACCGATCTGCAGCAGGTGCCGGATCCAGTCGATGCCGCCGGTGTGCCGGACCCCGATCCAGCCGGAGACGGCGTTGCCGAGCAGGGCGCCGGCCGCACCCAGGATCATGGTCAGCCACCACGGGATGGACTGGGGGCCGCGCAGGAGCAGCTTGGCCAGCAGGCCGAGGACGAAGCCGATCAGCAGAATCCACAGCAGTTGGAACACGATGGCCTCCGGTCAGTCGTCCGCGCCGCCGCTGCTCGGCGGGGTGTGATGATCAGCATCGCGCGGGCGGCGGCATTCGGCACGTCCGGACCCGGCCCGGGGCGGCGCCACGGCTACGGCGCGGGGTGCGGGACCGGTTCGGCCGCCTCGGAGGCGGCGGTGACCCGGGTGCCGGGGTGGAGCCTGGCACAGAGGTAGGCGACCACCAGGGCGGCGGCCATCCCGATCAGCACCGGGCGGTTGGCCTCGGCGAAGTCGACCTGGATCTGCCGCACCACCGAGCTGTCCACCCCCGTGGGGGCGCCGCTCCCGCCGCCGTGGCCGGTGATGCTCTGGGCGATCCGGTCGGCGGCCGAGTGGGCGGGCCCGGCGGCGAGGCCCTGGGCCTCCAGGGTCTGCTGGACCCGGTCGGTGAGGGTGTGCAGCAGGACGGTGCCGAGCACGGCCAGACTGACGCTGGCGGAGTAGTTGCGGACGGTCTGGGTGATACCGGTGACCTCGCCGTACGAGCGGCCGATGGCCCGGTTCACGGCGTCGGTGGAGGCGGGGGTGAGCAGCAGGCCGATCCCGGCGCCGGCCAGCACGATGTACGGCCACTGGGCGCCCAGCGACAGGTCGGTGATCTTCACCGCCCAGAGGGCGAAGCCGACCGCCCCGACCAGGGTGCCCAGCAGCATCGGCGGCCGGGCGCCGCGCCGGTCGAGCATCCGGCCGCCGATCTGCGACGCGGGCCCGAACCCGGCGAAGAACAGCAGCAGGTAGAGCCCGGCCTCGTTGGGGGAGTAGCCGAGCGAGACCTGCGCGTAGACCGAGGCGAAGAAGAACACCGGGACGAACGCCATCATGGAGAAGAAGAGCACGGCGTTGTCGACCGAGAACGCCCGGTCCCGGAAGATCTGCATGCTGATCAACGGGTGGTCGGTGCGCAACTCCACGACCACCAGCAGGGCCAGCACCGCCAGGCCGCCGATGATGCACAGCCAGGTCAGCGCGGAGTCCCAGCCCCAGGTCTGCGCCTGCTGGAGGCCCAGCACGCTCAGGCCCATGCCGACCGCGACCAGCGCGGCGCCCTGCCAGTCGATCGGTTCGGGCCGCGGCGTGTTGCGGATCCGGGCGAGCAGGGTCAGCACGACCGCGACCACCGCCACCGGCACGTTGACCCAGAAGATCGCCCGCCAGGTCCAGCTGGTCAGCACACCGCCGAGGATCGGGCCGAGCGCGGTCAGCCCGCCCGAGACGCCGAAGAACAGGGCCAGCGCCCGGCCCCGGCGTTCGACCGGGAACACCTCGACCACCACCGCCAGCGCGGCCGGGAACATCAGGGCCGCGCCGAGCCCCTGCACCGCCCGGAAGACCACCAGCCAGGCCAGCGCCGCGCCGCCCTCGGGGACGGCACCGCACAGCGCCGACGACACCACGAACACCACCGTGCCCACCAGCATCATCCGCCGGTGCCCGAGCACGTCGGCGACCCGGCCGCCGAGCGCGAAGAACGCCGCCAGCGAGAGCAGGTAGGAGTTGACCACCCACTGCATCCCCGAGGAGGACAGGCCGAGTTCACGGATGATGCTGGGCGCTGCGATGGACACGATCGTCTGGTCGATGAACGTCATCGACACCGCGAACAGCATCCCCGCCAGCGCCAGCGGCTGACTGGTCCCTGCCCCGCCGGACACCCCGCTCCGGGAACTCACGTCTCGCATCCGCCTTCCGTCCGTCCGCCGACCGTGCGCCCGCGGCCCGTGTCCGAGCCTGCCCGACCCGGCGGCGGCGCACCCTGACGGCGCGTCGATGTCACGCGGATGGCGGTCACCCCGGGGGCGCGGCGAGGGCTCCGGGCCGGTGGCCGACGGAACGTCAGGGTGGCCCGACACGACCCTGACAGGTGTCAGGTACCGGGCACCGGGAGGCGGTGGTTCCCTGGTCGTGGC
Organism: Kitasatospora sp. NPDC048540; assembly: GCF_040651175.1. Classification (NCBI taxonomy): domain Bacteria; kingdom Bacillati; phylum Actinomycetota; class Actinomycetes; order Kitasatosporales; family Streptomycetaceae; genus Kitasatospora; species Kitasatospora sp. NPDC048540. The sequence continues at coordinate 534 of NZ_JBEZIR010000212.1, read as the reverse complement.
GGGGCCGCCGGGGGACCGGCGGACCGACCCGCCACCGCTGACCACCACCACGATGAGGAGATCCCCATGTCCGGTGTGCGCAGGCTGGCCCTGGCGGGCGCGGCGACCGTGCTCGGCCTCGGAACGCTCGGTCTGACCGCGACCGCGGCCGACGCGGCGAGCGGGTGTACCAACAACGGCAACGGCACCTACAACTGCCACGTGTGGAAGAACGCGCCGAGCTTCTTCGCGGGCAACGTCCGGGCCGGCACGCTCTACGCCGGTGACAACTACTTCTACTGCCAGGCCAGGGGCACCGAGATGTCCGACGGCCAGTACCACAACTTCTGGTACGCCAAGACCGACGACGACAGCGGCAACAAGGGCGTCTGGGTGAACGTCATCTACCTGTCCGGCGGCGGCAACGACGAGCCGGTGCCCGGCCTGCCCTACTGCTGACCCCGCGTCGACCACCCCGCGTCGACCACCGTGCGACGCCACCCGCCGACGCCGGCCGCCGCACCTGGGCGGCGGCCGGGCCCGGCGGTGCGGTCC
>NZ_JBEZIR010000211.1:0-7667 GCF_040651175.1 Kitasatospora sp. NPDC048540 | reverse complement strand
ACCACGCGCACCCACTGGCCGGGCGGGGTGCGCTCGGCCTGGTCCCGGAGCATGGCGAGTGCCTGACGCAGCGTCGGGACGCCGTCCCAGCGCAGCTCCAGGACGTAGTTGAGGCCGCCGCGGATGACGTGCAGGTGCGCGTCGTTGAGGCCGGGGACGGCGCGGCGGCCGAGCGCGTCGACCACCCGGGTGCCGGGGCCGACCAGCGGGACGACGTCCGCGTCGCCGCCGACGGCCTGGATCAGTCCGTCCCGGATGGCCAGGGCGCTCGCCCGCGGGCGCCGCGGGTCGTTGGTGTGCAGTTTGGCGTTGCGGATGACCAGGTCGGCGGGCTGATCGGGGGTGCCGGGGCGGATGCCGGCGACGGGCACGGTGGTCAACTGAGTTCTCCTTCGGGCGTGGCGACTGGTGGGCCGGTGTACTCGGCCGGGGTGGGCGCCGGGTGCGGCTGATTGGGGCGAGCGGCGCTGCCCGGGTCGTCGGTGGGCTGCGGAGCCCGGGTCACCGCTCCCGCCACGGTGGGGCCGCCCTGCCAACCTAGGCAGGCGACGGTGTGCGCGGTGCCGTCGCAGTGCACCACCGGTTGTCCGGCAGTGCACAGATGCGGTCGGCCGACGCGGTGAGCGCCGACGGTGCAGCGTCGGAACAGCTCCGGGCGCTCAGCGAGCAGTGGACCTGCGGCGATGCGCCTAGCGTCGAGAGCGTGGCACCCCGATGACCCGGACGGCTGCCCGATCCACCATCCGTTCCCAGGAACATCACCAGGAAAGAGAACAACCATGGTCGACTTCTCCACGGTCCACGCAGCGCCGAGCCCTGACCTGATCACCCCGGACAACGCGATGGTGCTGTTCGTCGACCACCAGCCGCAGATGTTCTTCGGCACAGGTAGTGGTGACCGCACTTCGATCATCAACTCGACCGTGGGTCTGGCGAAGGCCGCGAAGACATTCGACGTGCCGGTGGTGCTCTCCACCGTCGCGGCGGAGTCGTTCTCCGGGCCGATCCTGCCACAGCTGCGTGAGGTCTTCCCCGGTCAGGAGGTCATCGACCGGTCCACCATGAACGCCTGGGAGGACGAGAGGCTGGTGGCGGCGGTCAGGGCGACCGGCCGCAGCAAGATCGTCCTCGCCGGTCTGTGGACCGAGGTCTGCGTCGTTCTGCCGGCGCTGTCGGCCTTGCAGCAGGGCTACGAGGTGTTCGTGGTCGCGGATGCCTCGGGCGGTGTCAGCCCGCAGGCCCACGAGCACGCCCTGCAGCGGATGGTGGCGGCCGGCGCCGTGCCGGTCACGTGGCTGCAGGTGCTGCTGGAGCTCCAGCGCGACTGGGCTCGCGGCGAGACCTACGTCCCGGTGACCGACCTGGTCAAGGAGCACGGCGGTGCCTACGGCACGGGCCTCGTCTACGCCCAGACCATGATCGACCCGCACGCTGCCGGCTGACGGACGGCGACCGAACCCCTGACCGGAGTCCGATATGAACACGGGTCTTCTTCTGCTGCGTGTGGTCGCCGGCCTGCTGATCGCGGGTCACGGCGTCCAGAAGGTCAGTTTCCGTCTCGGCGGCAACGGCCTGGTGGGCGGCGCTGCGGAGTTCCGGGGCGACGGCTTCCGTGGTGGAAAGCTCACGGCACTGGCCGCGGGCGGCACCCAGATCGGAGCGGGACTACTGCTGGCCCTCGGTCTGCTCACCCCACTGGCCGGGGCAGGTGTCATGGGTGTGATGACCGTGGCGCTCACGGTGAAGTGGCCGCACGGGCTGTGGGTGCAGCACGACGGGTACGAGTACCCGCTCGTGCTGATCATGTTCGGCGCGGTGCTCGCGGCCACCGGCCCCGGTCGGTGGTCGCTGGACAACGCCCTCGGCCTGACGACCTGGCCGCTGTGGTGGCTGCCTGTGGCCGTGGCCCTCGGGGTGGGCGGTGGCCTGGCCACCCGGCACGCCCTGCACCGGCGCCTGCGCTGACCTACCTCGACCGCTCGGGCCGGGTGGCGGTCCCGGGCCGGAGCGGTCGAGGGAGGTCCCGGTGCCGTCGCTCCGCGCGCCTCGCCCGGGCGTACCGGGCCCTGTTTTCAGCCGACCGGCGGAGAGTTGATGAAGCACAGTCCCCCTGCGCCGGCCGGCGGGTCCGCCTGGGCCCCGCTGCGCGAGAACACCTTCCGGGCTCTGTGGCTGGCCCAGTTCGTCTCCAACACGGGCGGCTGGATGCAGACCGTCGGGGCGCAGTGGCTGCTCGTCGGCCATGGCGCCGCGCTGGTCTCGCTGGTCCAGGTCGCCGCCGGGTTGCCCGTCCTGCTGCTCGCCCTGCCGGCCGGGGTCCTCGCGGACCTCCTCGACCGCCGAAAGCTGCTGCTGGTGATGCAGACGGCCATGGCCGCGGTGGCGTCCGTTCTCGCGGTACTCGCACTGCTCGGCGTTCTCGGGCCGTGGGTCCTGCTGCTGCTCACCTTCCTGCTCGGCTGTCTGACGGCGCTGAACGGCCCGGCCTGGCAGGCGCTCCAGCCGAGTCTGGTCCCCCGCGAGCAGCTACGGCAGGCCTCGGCGCTCGGGGCGGTGAACATGAACGTCGCCCGTGCGGTCGGGCCCGCACTCGGTGGCGCCCTGGTCGCCGGCGCCGGCGTGGGCTGGACGTTCGCGCTCAACGCCGTCTCCTTCCTCGGTATCCTCCTGGTCCTGCTGAACCGGCGGACCTTCGGCAACGCGCCCCGGCGTGGTCAGGAGCGCGAACAGGCACTCGCGGCGCTCCGCGCCGGCGGGCGGTACGTGCGAAGCGCGCCGAGGGTCCGGCGGATCCTGTTGCGCAACGCGCTGTTCGTTCCCGCGGCCGCCTGCCTGTGGGCGTTGCTGCCGGTGACCGCGGTGCAACGACTGGACCTTGGCTCCGCCGGGTACGGCGTGCTGCTCGCCACGGTGGGGGTGGGGGCGATCCTGGGTGCGGGAGCGCTGCCCCGTCTGAGTGCCCGCCTCGGGGCGGGCGGCATGCTGGCATTCGCCGGCACCCTGATCGCGGGCACGCTCGTCGTCCTGGCCGTCACCACGAACGCCGTCCTGGCCGGCCTGGTCCTCACGCTGGCGGGCGCGGCGTGGGTCTGGGGGTTGTCCACCCTCAGTGCCGCGTTGCAGCTCGAACTGCCCAACTGGGTCCGGGCGCGCGCGGGCGCCTTCTATCTGCTCGTCTTCCAGGGGGGCAATGCCCTGGGCGCGCTGGTGTGGGGACAGCTGGCACAGCACGCCGGGCTCACCACCGCGTTGGGTGCCTCGGCCGCGCTGCTCGGGCTGGGGGTGCTCTCCCTGCGGCGGCTTCCGTTGCTGGACGGGCGGGTCGATCCGTCGCTGTCCGACACCTGGCCCGAACCTCAGCTGATCGTCGAGCCGGCTCCGAAGGACGGTCCGGTCCTGGTCACCGTCTCGTACCGGGTCGCGGACGATGACGTGCCGGCTTTCGTCCGTGCGATGGGTGACGTCGAAGCCTCCCGGCGGCGGACCGGGGCCAGCGCGTGGGGTCTGTACCGGGACGCGGCGGAGCCGGACCTGTTCGTCGAGACGTTCACGGTGACCTCGTGGGGAGAGCACCCGGCCCAGCATCACGAGCGCTACACCGGCCTCGATCATGAATTCGAGAACACGGCGAGGGCTTTCGTGCGGAGCGAGCCGCTCGTGACGCATGCCGTGATGCGGCGGGGGTGAACCCCCGGGCCGGGTGCCCGGATTCCCGAAGCCGCGCCTGGTCCCCGGTCCGATATGCCCGGCCATAATTCATCACAAACCATGACACATATCATCGTGCGTGGATTTGCCCATGGGCCCCGGAATCCGTAGCGTCCATACAAGCAGATAGACAGACCTGTCTATCTGCTTGTGGGCAAGTCGCCCCCGGCGGGCTCTCCCGCTGTGCGCCCCGGCGATCGTCGAGAAGTCGCCTCCCCGGGGTGAGGCGGCAGCCGGCCCTGCCGGTCGAACCGGAGTTCGCCACCGGACCAATGCACCTGACCTCATAGTCGGTTGGAGTTTCCGTGATCCAGTCGGGCACTACACCCACGCAGAAAACAGAGCTGCACGAGAACGGCGGGGTACGCTCCCACGAGGATCGCGGTTACATCGACGTCCTGCCGCAGCCGCCCGGATCGTACCCGGACGACTTCCTCTTCGTGGGTGTGCACCACAGCGGCAGGGCCGTCTTCCGACGGAACGGCATCGAGGTGCCGCTGAAACCCGGCGACGTTCTCGTCACCGGCACGCCGCACCCGGCGAGCCTCTGGCGGGACGGTTCGAGCAGGATCACATACTTCCGCATCCCCAGCTTCTACCTGGGCACGCCCCCGGCCGAGGTGAGGCGCGTCGGCGGGCTGATGGCTCGCGGCAGCGACGGAATCGGCTCCTTGATCTCCCAGTTCCTCACAATGCTCGCCGATCCGGGCGAAGCCCCGCACCTGGTGACGGGCAATCACCTGGCCCGAAGCGTCGCGGACCTCGTCGCGCTGATGGTGACGGATCTGCTCCAGCGGGAGAATCCGACACCCGTGAGCGCCACTGCCGAGACACTCACCCGGATCCGGTCGTACATCGAGGAGAACCTGATGGATCCGAAGCTCTCGCCCAAGTCGATCGCCCGGGCGAACTACATCTCCGTGCGCTATCTGCACAAACTCTTCCAGCACGGCGACGTCACCGTGGGTCAGTGGGTGCGGCTGCGCCGGCTGGAGGCGTGCCGGCGTGAACTCGGGCAGTCCCGGCACGGGCAGGACTCGGTCGCCGCCATCGCCCATCGCTGGGGCTTCGTCAACCCGTCGCATTTCAGCAGGGTGTTCCGCGCGACCTACGGATTCTCCCCCAGCGAGTGGCAGGCCCACGTCCTGGACGGGAGCGCGACCCCGGCGCCCGGCCGTCCCGGCCGGACGCAACCCACCGGACACGGGCTCACCACCGACGGGGACGACCATGCCGCCGACGGTGCTTTGCCGGATCAGGTCTGATGTGCGGTCCGCCCGGAGGCTGCTCGGTGGGCAACCGCCGCGTGACCACGCCGGGTGCCGGTCCGTTGGTTGGAGCATGACCGCACAGCGCCCGCCCACGGCGGTCGCGTTGACGGGACCTGTCCGATGGCAACCACCCCGTCTCCTCCCGGAAGGCCTGATGACCAGTCACATCGCATCCGACGTCCCCTCCCCCGCCGAGGCCTACGCCAACGCCCCCGACCTGGAGGAGGAGACCACCCGCCTCGCCTCGATACTCGCCTCCCGAGATCTCCTCACCGGCACCGCCGCACAGCAACGCGAGGCCATCCTGCGGCAAGCCGCGGTCGACGACCGGCACTGGCGGCAAGGCCGCGACGACCATGCGCTCACTGTCGCCCGGATCAGCGCGCGCAGCCTGCTCCTGTTCGACCTGGCCTTCCCCCGGCACACCGCCGGCCCCCACCGGCCCGACGACCCCCACTGGCACACCGGACCCGATGCCGCCCTCGCTTACCTACACCAGGAATACCTGGCCTGGCACACCCACGCCGTGACGGTGGACAGCTGTGGGCGATGACCCCGTCAGGGGGCCGGGCCGCACGCGCGACGACCGACGCAGGGTCTGCCGCCGATGCCGCGGGCGGTCTGCGCGAATCGGCCGCCGGCATCGGGCTGGAGGAGGCCGCCGTGGACGGTGACGACGCGGCGCGCCCGCGGACACCACAGCTTCGGCTCGACGAGCTGCTCGAAGAAGTACGGGCGCGGATCGACGCTGCCCGCGGGACCACGGACCGGGTGCACAGCCTGCTCGAAGCAGTGCTGTCGGTCGGGCGCGAGCTGAACCTCACCCAGGCCTTGCGGCGGATCGTCGAGGCGGCGGCGGTCCTGGTCGGCGCCCGCTACGCGGCACTGGGGGTGATCGGTCCGGACGGCGAGTCGCTCGCCGAGTTCCTGACGGTCGGGATACCGCAGGAAGAGATCGCCGCGATCGGGCCCTACCCGAAGGACAATGGCCTGCTCGGTGAACTGATCAGCCATCCGGAGCCGTTGCGTCTCGAAGACCTGTCGCAGCACGAGGCTTCGTACGGGCCCCCGGCGACCATCCGCTGACCGGCCCGCCGCCTGCCGAACTCCTGGACCCGGTACCGCACGTCGACCTCGTTCGGGTGAGCCTGGAGGCGATCCCCGATCTCGTGGTCGGCCTGGACCACGACACCCGTAACGTCCTGGAACACGCCAGGAACCGGTGCCGTCGCCCGGCTGGCGACCTGCCTCAGGTGTCGTGGCGTCCGGGTGGGCTCATGAGTCGTGCCGAACCGGATCCGCGCCGGCCTGTCGCGAAGCTGATCGGCCCGGCCGGTACGGGGCGCCGTTGACCTGTCGCACCATCGTGGCGGAGGCTGTCATCTCAGGCGACGGGTTGGGAAGTTCTCCGGGTTCCGTGGGGGTGCGGGGCCACTGCGGGCGACCCGAGAAAGCACAGAGCACTCTCCAAGGGGATTCACCGTGGATGTGGAAAGCGTCATCTGCCGCGCGGGCGCCGGGGTCGCCGCGTACCTGGCCGCGCCTCAGGCGGCCTGGCTGCTGTACAGCTGGATGACGGAGGGGCGGCCGGTCCTCATCACTTCAGCGGTACGTGAGGTCGTCGGCGACCACGTGCGAGGTGTCAGCACGCGGCCCTTGGCCTGGATCATCTCGGGTGGCGTCTCTGTGGCCTGGCCGCTCATCTGCGTGGCGGCGGCTCGGGAGAAGCTGTCCGATCGCCGGCGGGAGTGACCGGCGGCCCCGCGCCATGAACCGGGCACCGGGCACCGGGCACCGGCCGGCAGACCGCGACGGATGACGGTCCGTCTGTGTCCCCTCCCAGATGCGGCCTCACATCACCCGCCGTCGATGCCGCGCTGCTCGTCCCCGCGCGTTCGGAGCGGACACGACGAATCGATTCACGGCACCTCGTAGCAGCGTGATCGTCACTGCCGGCGGTATGCCCAGACATCATCAGAGATACAGACAGGTCTGTCCTGCATGGAAGGTGAACCGCCCTGTTGTCCGCGGGCTGACGACTGCCGTCTGCAGCGCCCGCGTCGACGTGAACATGGGGCTCTCCGAGCCCCAGGGGTAGACTGAGGACCCGCAAACGGGAGGCACGCCCGTGGGTACGCCATCACATATGCGTGAACACAGCCAGGCCCTCGGCGCGCAGGACGGACACGCGCGCACAGGCCAGCACGGCCGCCGCATGTACGTTCTCGACACCAGCGTGCTCCTGGCAGACCCCCTCGCCGTGACACGGTTCGAGGAGCACGAGGTCGTCCTCCCGGTGGTGGTGGTCACCGAGCTGGAGGCCAAGCGGCACCACCCGGAGCTGGGCTACTTCGCCCGTCAGGCGCTGCGTCTGCTCGACGACTTCCGGGTCCGGCACGGCAGGCTCGACGAGCCGATCCCGGTCGGCGAGTCGGGCGGCACCGTCCAGGTCGAGCTGAACCACTCCGACCCCTCGATCCTCCCGGTCGGTTTCCGCGGCGGCGCCGGCGGCGAGGCCGACACCCGCATCCTGGCCGTGGCCCGCAACCTCCAGGCCGAGGGGTACGACGTCACCGTCGTCTCCAAGGACCTTCCGCTGCGGATCAAGGCCAGCTCGGTCGGCCTGCTCGCCGAGGAGTACCGGGCCGAGCTCGCCATCACCTCCGGCTGGACCGGGATGACCGAGCT
>NZ_JBEZIR010000210.1:0-7685 GCF_040651175.1 Kitasatospora sp. NPDC048540 | reverse complement strand
CGGCTAACCCCTGCCGCTCGGCCGGCCGTCGCCGTCGCCGTCGCCGTCGCCGCGTGCCTGCCGGTCAGATGCTGGCGACCACCCGGTCGGCCAGCACGTAGACGGTGTCCTCGTCGGTGGAGAAGGTCAGCGAGTACGAGCCGGAGAACCGCGAGCCGCCCAGCAGCCGGACGTCCTCGCCGCCGCGGACGGCGTCGATCAGCCGGTAGGCCGCCTCCCGGTCGCCGGGCGCCACGCACAGGGTGGTGCCGTCGGCGAAGGCGTACACGTCCAGGGTGCCCAGCGGGCCGGGGCGGACGTCGGTGAGGCCGACCTTCTCCTCGGCGAGCGCCGCCAGCCGGTCGTCGGTCCACTCCCGGGACGGCGTCGGGCTGGGGATGAAGTCCGGGTGCGAGGGGTGCCGGCGCGGGTCGGGGGCGGTGGCGGGCTCGGTGTCGGTGTCGGCGTCCAGCAGGCCGGCGTCCAGACCGGTGGCGAGCAGGTCGGCCTCGCGCCGGGCGCGGGCCTCGCCGCTGTCGGCGGGGTGCGGGGCGCCGCCGCCGTGGCCGGGGTGGGCGGGCATCGACGGGTGGACGCCGCCCTGGGCCGGGCCGCCCTCGTTGATCAGGTCCTCCAGGGCGGAGCGCAGCGCCTCGCCGAAGGCCGGGTCCATGGTGCCGGCGTTGCCGGTGGTGTCGGCGGCCTCGTCCGGGCCGGTCGGCCGCGGGAAGAACAGCGGCCACTCCTCGCCGACGGTGGTGAAGGGGGCGTCGAACAGCGGGGCGTCCTCGGCCGCCCTGGCCTCCTGCTCGGCCCAGAACGCGCGGGCCTCGGAGATCTCCCGCTCCCGGTCGGCCGCCAGCGCCTCGGTCACGGCGCGGCGTATCACGGCCTCGTCGACCACGGCCGGGGCGGCGGCGCCCGGGGCGGCCGGGTCGTTCAGCCGGCTTGCGACACGGCGCAGTTGGAGCAGGACGCCGGTGGACACGGCGATCAGGATCAGCAGCAGGACGGTGTAGACGGCGCTCACGGAACGTACTCCTTGCGAGGAGTGGAACGGGGTTACGTCTCCACACTGCCGCATGAAAGGCAGATGCTGCAGTGGCTGATGTCCGTTTTATGTGTGACTTTCCCCCTTGTCCCCAAATTGTTAGGTAATACCGTTCTACGCTACGCAGTTGATCCATTCCGGACTGTCGACGAAACCGGCTGAATCGACAACGGGAAGGGCCGGATCACACCTGGGGTGTGATCCGGCCCTCAATTACTCTCGGTGAGCCCGAACGGGTGGTGCGGGCCTGCCCGGTGGGGTCAGCTGAGCCGCTCGATGACCATCGCCATGCCCTGGCCGCCGCCCACGCACATGGTCTCCAGACCGAACTGCTTGTCGTGCCACTGCAGGGAGTTGATCAGCGTGGTGGTGATCCGGGCGCCGGTCATGCCGAACGGGTGGCCGACCGCGATGGCGCCGCCGTTGACGTTCAGCTGGTCCAGGTCGATGCCGAGGTCGCGGTAGGACGGGATGACCTGGGCGGCGAAGGCCTCGTTGATCTCGACCAGGTCGATGTCGCCGATGGACAGCCCGGCGCGCTTCAGGGCCTGCCGGGAGGCCTCGACCGGGCCGTAGCCCATGATCTCGGGGGAGAGCGCGCTGACGCCGGTGGAGACCACCCGGGCCAGCGGGGTGATGCCGAGCTCGCGGGCCTTGGTGTCGGACATGATCACCAGGGCGGCCGCGCCGTCGTTCAGCGGGCAGCAGTTACCGGCGGTGACCGTGCCGTCGGGGCGGAACACCGGCTTGAGACCGGAGACGGCCTCCAGCGTCACACCCGCGCGCGGGCCGTCGTCGGCCGAGACCACGGTGCCGTCGGGGGTGGTGACCGGGGTGATCTCGCGCTGCCAGAAGCCGGCCTTGATGGCGGCCTCGGCCAGGTTCTGCGAGCGGACGCCGAACTCGTCCTGGTCGGCCCGGGTGACGCCCTTGAGCGCGGCCAGGTTCTCCGCGGTCTGGCCCATCGCGATGTACGCGTCGGGGACCAGCCCGTCCTCGCGCGGGTCGTGCCACTCGCCGCCGCCCTCCTCGGCGCGCTTGGCGGTGCGGGCCAGCGCGTCGTCGAAGAACGGGTTGAGGGTGCCCGGCATGCCGTCCGAGGTGCCGTTGATGCTGCGCGAGACGGTCTCCACGCCGGCCGAGACGAAGACGTCGCCCTCGCCCGCCTTGATCGCGTGCAGCGCCATCCGGGTGGTCTGCAGCGAGGAGGAGCAGTACCGGGTGATGGTGGCGCCGGGCAGGTAGTCCATGCCCATCTGCACCGCGACGATCCGGGCCAGGTTGTGGCCCTGCTCGCCGCCGGGCAGGCCGCAGCCCAGCATCAGGTCGTCGATCTGCCGCGGGTCCAGCTCGGGCACCTTGGCCAGCGCGGCGCCGATGATCTGCGCGGTCAGGTCGTCCGGGCGGACGTCCTTGAGCGAGCCCTTGAAGGCCCGGCCGATCGGCGAACGGGCGGCGCTGACGATGACGGCTTCGGGCATGACGGGCTCCTCGATGCGTGGCCTGGGCGGGCGAGCGGGTCCGGGCGCACGGGGGCCCGAGGTTGCTCGCAGGGAAAGTTACCGCTAAGTAGCCCCGGCGTCACCCGCCCCCGGGTGTGAGTTGGCCGACGCGGCCTCCGGCTCCGGCGAGGCGCCCGCGCCGGGCAGCCCGAGCCGCAGCCGGTGCCGCAGCTGCGCCCAGCGCCGGCCGCCGTCCGGGCCGACCGCCACCACCTCGGTGCCCGACTGCCCGGCCGCCGCGGCCGCGGCCACCGCGACCGGCAGCACCGCGTCGCCCTGCACCGGCCCGCTGCGGCCGGTCTCCTCGGGCCAGACCTCCAGGGCCGCGCAGAGCGAGGGCAGCAGCGCCATCGCGGCCGTCGCGTAGCCCTGGGCGGACGGGTGGTAGCGGTCGGCCGCGAACATCTCCGGCCGGGCGGCGAACTCCGGGCCGAGCAACGAACCCAGCGACACCGTCCGGCCGCCGGCCTCCACCACCGCGATGGTCTGGGCCGCCGCCAGCTGCCGGCTCACCCGCCGGGCCACCCAGCGCAGCGGCGGCCGGACCGGCTTGATGGTGCCGAGGTCCGGGCAGGTGCCGACGACCACCTCGCAGCCCGCCCCGCGCAGCGTGGCCACCGCGTCCGCCAGCAGCCCCACCGCCTGGGAGGCGGGGCTGCGCCGGGTCACGTCGTTGGCGCCGACCATGATCACGGCCAGCTCGGGCCGGAACGCCAGCGCCCGCCGGACCTGCCCGGCGAGATCGCAGGAGCGCGCGCCCGAGGCGGCGACGTTGTGCAGCCTGACCCGGCGCTCGGCGACCGAGGCGAGCCCGCAGGCCAGCAGCGCGCCGGGGGTCTCATGCCCGCGCAGGACCCCGAGCCCGGCCGCGGTGGAGTCCCCGAGGAAGAGCAGCCGCACCGGCGGCCGGGTGTCCGCGGGGTCCGCGAACGCTTCCCCGTACACCCCGTCGGCCCGCGGCGGATCCCCCTCCAGCAGGCCGATCGCGCGGATCGCCAGCCTGCTCTCGGTCAGCAGCACGCCCGCCACGCCGACCCCGAGCAGGCCGATACCGCCACCGCCGTAGGCCGCGGCGGTCGCGATCCTCCGGGCCACCCGGGCCCTCGACGCCTGTGCCCCTGGCATCCGGCACCCCCTTGTCCGTCCGCCGCCGCAGCGGCTCGTGCGGCGGCTCCGTACTCCTTGGTACCCGCGTGGACCCGCGCGCTATCGGCGCCCATCGGCCATCCGTGGCCATAGGCTTTGAGTACCCACAGTCACAGCAGCCATAGTCCGGGAGGATCCCCGTGCGGTACCACAACTCGATCATCGATCTGGTCGGAAACACACCTCTGGTCAAGCTCAACAAGGTCACCGACGGAATCAGTGCCACGGTGCTGGCCAAGGTCGAGTACTTCAACCCGGGCGGCTCGGTGAAGGACCGGATCGCGATGCGCATGATCGAGGCCGCCGAGGCCTCCGGTGCGCTCAAGCCGGGCGGCACGATCGTCGAGCCGACCTCCGGCAACACCGGGGTGGGTCTGGCCATCGTGGCCCAGCAGAAGGGCTACAGGTGCATCTTCGTCTGTCCTGACAAGGTCTCCACCGACAAGATCAACACGCTCCGGGCGTACGGTGCCGAGGTGGTGGTCTGCCCGACCGCCGTCGCGCCCGAGCACCCGGACTCGTACTACAACGTCTCCGACCGGCTGGTCCGCGAGACCCCGAACGCCTGGAAGCCGGACCAGTACTCCAACCCGGACAACCCGGCCTCGCACTACCACTCCACCGGCCCGGAGCTCTGGGAGCAGACCGAGGGGAAGATCACCCACTTCGTCGCGGGCGTCGGCACCGGCGGCACCATCTCCGGCACCGGCCGCTACCTGAAGGACGCCTCCAAGGGCGCCGTCAAGGTGATCGGCGCCGACCCGGAGGGCTCGGTCTACTCCGGCGGCACCGGCCGCCCGTACCTGGTCGAGGGCGTCGGCGAGGACTTCTGGCCGACCGCCTACGACCGCGAGGTCGCGGACGGGATCGTCGCGGTCTCCGACAAGGACTCCTTCCAGATGACCCGCCGCCTCGCCAAGGAGGAGGGCCTGCTGGTCGGCGGCTCCTGCGGGATGGCCGTGGTGGCCGCGCTGGAGGTGGCCCGCGGGCTCGGCCCGGACGACGTCGTGGTGGTACTGCTGCCCGACGGCGGCCGCGGCTACCTCTCGAAGATCTTCAACGACGACTGGATGGCCGACTACGGCTTCCTGCCCACCGCCGAGGACGAGGCGCACATCGGCGAGGTGCTGGCCCGCAAGGACGCCGTCGAGCACGAGGGCATCCCGCAGTTCGTCCACATGCACCCCAACGAGACGGTCGCCGAGGCCGTCCGGGTGCTGCGCGACTTCGGCGTCTCCCAGATGCCGGTGGTCTCGCCGGGCGCCGGGCACCCGGACATCATGGCGGGCGAGGTGATCGGCTCGGTGGTCGAGCGCGAGCTGCTGGACGCCCTGTTCTCGCAGCGGATCAAGCTCACCGACAGCCTGGACAAGGTGATGTCCAAGCCGCTGCCGGTGGTCGGTTCGGGCGAGTCCGTCACCAGCCTGATGGCGGTGCTGGAGAAGGCCGACGCGGCCGTCGTGCTGGTCGAGGGCAAGCCGCAGGGCATCGTCACCCGCCAGGACCTGCTGTCCTACCTGACCAGCCGGGCCGGTCACTGACCACGGGTCAGCGGCCTTGACGGGCCGGACGGGTGAGGACGGGCCGGCCCGGCGGTTGGTACACCGACGTCACGTCCGCGCATCACGGGGTTAACAACCGTCCGGCATCGTAGTGGTCGACGGCAAGACGCCGAGCACGGTGGCAGCGGAGGTCGGGAGCGGCTCCCCGGCATCGCAGCCACCACGGACACGTCGGTCGGCCCTGACCCGGCCCACCGTGTCCTGCGCGCGGGGGCTGCCGTCGTCCCGCCCCTGCCGGCTCCGGCCGGGAGGGTGTGGTGGCCCCCGCGCCACCTATCGCGCCGAGAGGCGCGTCTCCGCGGCTCCCGGGTGGGGGAGCCCTTGCGGAGGCGGCAGGGCCGGTACCCGGACTCGGGCACCGGCCCTGCCGTGTTCCGCGCGCCGGGTCCAGGGCGGGTCCACGCCGGGGCGTCGAACCCGTGTGCGCCGGCCCGTTTCCGTGCGGCGGCCCGCTCGCCTACCCTCGCAGGCATGACCAGCACTGATCTTTCCGGGCAGGACGCCCCGCGCTACGTCCGCCTCACCATAGAGCTCATCGCGGAGATCACCGACGAGCAGGCGCTCAAGGCCGCGGCCCTCGCCCAGGTCGACGCCGACGAGTACCTCGACGACGACGAGCGCGCGCAGTCCGTCGAGGCCATCGAGGTGGACCCGTCCGGCTCGCTCGCCCACTTCGTGGACCCCGTCGCACTGCTCGGCGAGGTGCCGGGCGTCGAGCTGACCTCGGCCACCTGGGAGTCGGCGATCACCGACTACGACCCCGAGGACGAGACCTGGGAGGAGCACGAGGTGGAGTAGCCCGTCCGGGCCTCGACCCCTGCCGCCGCCTGTCCCGGAGCATCCGGGGCGGGCGGCTTTTTCGATCGTTTGTCCGTTCTGATGGGATCTTGAGTATTCTCGAACGGTCTCGACCATTTCCTCACGGAACCGCAACAAGTCTCGATTGCGTCGGTCCCACCCGATGTGCCGGCAACGCGAGCAGCAGGGAGTCCGCAGTGACCGCACCGGAGAAGCCGAACCGTCCGCTCGGCGGCCAGTGGACGCGGCGTGGCGTGCTGGCGGGCCTGCTCGGCGCGCCGGCGCTGTTCCTGGCGGCCTGCGACGGCGGCAGCGGCGGCAGCAGCGGCGGCAGCAGCGGCGGCTCCTCGGAGAGCCCGCTGGCCCCGCAGGGCGGCACCGCCACCCCCAGCAGCAGCCCGAAGGCCTCGGTGGCGAAGATCACTGTCAGGCCGGCCAACGGCACCACCGACGCGCCGTTCGGCGACCCGGTCAAGGTCACTGTGACCGACGGCAGCCTGCGGGCGGTGGCGCTGGTGGACGCGACCGGCGCCGTCATACCCGGGCAGCTCAGCCCGGACGCCTCCGCGTGGACCTCGACCGGGCCGCTGGTCTCCGGCACCAAGTACACCGTCTCCGTGATCGCCGACGACCACAGCGGCCGCGAGGCCGACGCCAACACCAGCTTCGCCACCGCCACCCCGGCCAGCACCTTCGTCGGCTACTTCACCCCGGAGGACGGCTCCACGGTCGGCGTCGGGATGCCGATCTCGATCCGCTTCAACAAGCCGGTCACCAACCGCGCCGCCGTCCAGCGGGCCATCTCCGTGGTCGCCGACCCCGGCGTCGAGGTCGTCGGCCACTGGTTCTCCAGCACCCGGCTGGACTTCCGCCCGCAGCAGTACTGGGCCAAGGGCACCAAGGTCACGCTCAGCCTCCGGCTGAAGGACGTCGAAGGCACCAAGGGCGTCTACGGCATCCAGTCCAAGGACGTGACCTTCACCATCGGCCGCAGCCAGACCAGCGTCGCCGACCTCGCCGCCGACACCCTCACCGTCACCACCGACGGCAAGGTCACCGCCGTCTACCCGGTCATCGGCGGCTCCCCCGAACACCGGACCTGGGGCGGCAAGCTGGTCATCTCCGAGCAGTTCCAGCAGACCAAGATGGACTCCGCCACCGTCGGCCTCGGCGACGAGTACAACATCCCGGACGTGCCGCACGCCCAGCGCCTGACCGCCTCCGGCACCTTCATCCACGGCAACTACTGGTCGCCCGCCTCGCAGTTCGGCAAAGCCAACACCAGCCACGGCTGCATCTCCCTGCGGGACGTCCAGGGCGGCACCGACCCGACCACCAACGCGGCCAGGTTCTACGCCAGTTCGCTGATCGGGGACGTGGTCGAGGTGGTCAACTCCGGTGACAAGCAGGTCGACCCGGCCAACGGCCTGAACGGCTGGAACATGACCTGGACCCAGTGGAAGGCCGGCAGCGCCGTCTGACCCTCCGCCGGCCCGCCCGCCCTCCCCGCGTACCGGGAGAACGGCCCCGGATCCGACCGCCGCACCCGCGGCCGGAACGGGGTCGGCCCCGGATCCGGCCGCGATCGACCGGCTCGACTCGGGCGCCACCACCAGCAGCGGCCTGCTCCAGGAGCACCTCGCGGAC